>NZ_JAYFUY010000040.1:0-9960 GCF_059933065.1 Blautia sp. HA3515
AAGGTTGGAGTCATCCTTCTTGTTCTGATCATGATAGGAATGTGTACCCAGGAACGGTTCTTCTGCCAGTTCCTTTGCCCTATGGGAGCGGTTTTTGCCATTCTTCCCATTTTGCCCGGAGCGCTTCTGAAAAGAGACAGGGAGAACTGTCCCCAGAAATGCGGAGCCTGTAAAAAAAGATGTCCTGCTCATCTGGATATTGACGGTGATACGTCCAGATCAGGGGAATGCATCTGCTGTCATGCCTGCCAGGCTATTTGTCCCAAGCAGAACATTCATACAGGCGATGCATAAGGGATGTTAATGTTTAGAAAATACTATGATGGCATGGAACTAAAGCATGAGTCGAGGGTAATTCTATGTCTGATGGTTAGAACAAACTTGCGGACGTTCTAAATGATAAAAAAAGTTAGATAAGACTGATTAAAAAGAATTGACATTTTTTTCTATACAATATTATACTAACTAAGCACGGTTAGATGATACTAATAGATAGATCAGAAACAAATGAGAAAGAAATAAATGAGAAAGAAACAAATAAAAAAAGAAATAAATAAAAAAGAAATAAACCGAAAAGCAAATCCATATGGGAAATTCTTGCTTGCGGCAGTATGTGCAGCAGGGACAATCGCCCTCTGTCAGGCTGCATATGCCGCAGAGCCTGAATTATATACAGCAACAGATCTTGCCATGGATACGGTAGTTACAGAAAGCATTTATACTACCGGGGAAGATGTGACCGGAGAGATTGGCACCCTGCTTCGGAAGATAGAAAGCGATTGGCTTTCCTGGACTCAGGAAGATTCCATGATTGCCAGGATCAATGCAAGTGAAGGGCAGACCATGGAAGTACCGGATCAGCTGGCTTCTTATCTGGAGAAAGTAATGCAGTTAAGTGAGAACAGTAACGGTGCATTGGATCCTACTCTTGGAAAGGTAATTCGTTTGTGGGATATTGGCGGCGAAAATCCTCATATTCCAGATGAAGATGAACTGAAACAGCTTCTGGCATTAACCGGTTATGAGAAAGTTCATCTGGAGGGAAATAAGATCACTTTGGATGAAGGCTGTACTCTGGATCTTGGGGCAGTGGGAAAAGGAATCGGCTGTGCAGAGATTACAGATTATCTGCAGAAGCAGCAAAATATCACGGCTGGGCTTGTGAATCTTGGAGGCAGCAGCGTGCTGACTTACGGTACAAAGCCGGATGGAAGTAAATGGCAGATCGCTATCACAGATCCAAGGGATACAGAAGGGGATTATCTGGGAGCAGTTGCCCTTGACGGTGGAGAATTTCTTTCCACATCCGGAGATTATGAAAAGTATTTTATGGAAGACGGGGTCAGATATCATCACATTTTGGATCCTGAAACTGGATATCCTTCAAATAGCGGTGTGTGTTCTGTAACAGTTGTGTGTGATGATGCAGTGGCAGCAGACGGCCTGTCCACAGCCTGTTTTATACTGGGCATGGAAAAGTCACAGTCACTTCTGGAAAAATACAATGCAGAAGCGCTTTTTGTAGATGAAGACCATCATGTGACTATGACCGATGGGATGAAAGAACGGTTCCGTCTTTTAAAGGACAGCTACACAGTAAAAGAACTGCAGACTGATTAAAGAAATGATAGATGATTCCCAAGACATTTTTGGACGGGATATCTATAGATGAAAAATTATAAACTCAGAGAGGAGAGAGGTTATGCATAAGTGGAATGTATTGAAAAAAACAGCACCGGTTTTCTTAAGCCTGGCAGTGGCAGCAACCAGCATGCCAACCACAATCCTGGCAGCAGATGCATTTGGTGATGGTACCGTTGTAGAAACAGAGGATGTTTCCGCAGGAGAAGTGTCAGAGGATGCTTTGGCAGAAGAAGCACCAACGGATGCCAGCGTAGAAGAGGTGCCGGAGGACACTGCAGATGTGCCTGAAGAGGTAACTGAGGATGCAGCTTCTGAGGAGGATTCTTTGTTTACATCTGAAGAAGAGGCTGTAGAAACCGATACTTTAGAGGCAGAGGATGTTGCTGATGGAGGTGAGGTTCAGGTTGCCGGTTATACCTATCCATGGACAAAGGTTGCAGATGGCTCCGCTGCTCCCACAGGATACAAAAAGATTGGTGATTCAAACGTTTACTATAAAGTAGATGAAAGCAACTCTTTATTTTCATGGCGTGTTTATTATGGTAAGACAACTTTAAGCTATACAGATTTTTATAAAACAGGGTCATTTGACTCCACGGTTTATGATTCAGTAACTTCGGCTACAACGAAAAAGAATCAGCTTTTTGAAAATGCAGATGCAACCACACCTGATGAAAATGGATATAAGATCAATGGTGTAAAAAATGTAAGTGTTAAGGTTGGGGATAAGGACTATGTAGAGGCAAAGATTCTTGAAGCAGCAGGGGAGCTTCCCTCTGACGGTGTATATGCAAAAGCGGCAGGGATTGTATTGAATGAAAGCCCTTCAGATGAAGTGGCTCAATATAAAGCATTAAGCTCCAGCGGCACATACGGAAAATGGCAGATAGCAGATGCAGCGCAGACAAAGGTAACGGATGCAACAGCAACACTAAAAACCTCTTCACGCAGGGGAGATTATGTGATCAAGGTCAATGAGACAAGCACAAAATATCTCCGCAATTCCAAAGAGGGAGATTTTGCGGTAGCTGCCAATGTACAGGGTGTGATCCTGAAAACAAAGAGTGGTAAGACAGTAGGCCTTCGCCATTTGCAGGAAATCTGGGTAAAGCCATATGAACTGGCATTTTCCAAAGATGCAGGTCTTCAGGGAGAAACGATTACAGAGATTACCTATATTATTCCGGAAGGTAGATACGTATACTCTTTTGCCGATGGCATCTATGTAAAGAAACAGGCTACAGATGCTATGAAAGAAGCTGTTAAAGCAACTTTTGAAAATAAGAACACTGTAAAAGTAACAGGTCTGGATAAATTCAAAAATCCAATGGTTTCTGTTTACTATGTAACAGGCTCCGGAAAAAATTCCAAGACTACCTACATGGCAGAGGAAACAGCAGTTACAGTCGGTGAGGACGGATCCGCGGCAGTAACATTTGCAGATGAGAAGGTGGCACAGGCTGGCAAAGAGTACACCGTAAAAGTGACCAGTGATGATTATGCTGACCTTACCACTACAGCTATAAGGTCTGAATCAGATGAATGGAGCTACATGTATGTAGGCCTTACCTGGTCTGAGTATTGGGCAAATGAAGGCGTATACATGGCAGGAAGCACAGAGACAAATGCTGAGACTGACGATAGGGATGAACATGACAAAGGTGCATTTGATACAGTTACAAGAGCTACTGCGAATCACGGACTTCAGAGGGGAAGCTTCCAGTGTACTACAGTTATTTATACAACAGACGGAAAAACATTCCCGGTTCAAAGCTGGAGTGCAGACGGCGGCACTATGATTCTTACAGACGGAAGCTCTGTTGGTTACAAAAGAGGCGTTATCACAGATGCTGAGGGTTCACATATCCTGAAAGAGTATGATGTATATGGTCTGAAATATGTACCTGTAAAAGTCAATAATGAGGATCTGGAAGCTTTTAAAGCGGCTTACGGAAGCAAAATCGTAGAGAATGGTGCAGCCATGAGCGGCGGCTACGGAGAAATGAAGCTGAGTGCTTACACAGCAACTGCAACTGTTACAGAGAATACAAATGGATTAAAGACAGCTGTATTACAGGAGAACGGAAGCTTTGCATTCAGTGCAAGAAACAATGCAGGTACAGAGTCCGGACTTCAGGATCAGGCGTTAAAGACGGCGGATGGACTGGTCGTAACCGTAAAACCGGCAGATGGAAGCTACGGAGAATTTTTACGAGTTGATCTTACCGGCAATTATGGTGATCTTGGTGCACATATGCAGGCAGTACGCTGGGATTACTATGGCACAGGTGAAACGGTTCTCGCATCTTATGGAACAAAATTCGCAGCAGATAACTGGATGCACAAAACAAACGGAATCCAGCTTGGACTGACAAATTCTCTTCGCTGCCAGCTTCCGGAAGGAACAGACGGAACCGGAAAATGGGTGATCACAATTTATGCACTTGGATATGCAGATACACAGGTTACTGTTAATGCAGCAGAGGAAAATATAGTTAAGGCTATGGCCAATGCTACAGAAGAAGAAATTGCATCCGCAACCTCTGCAGTAAATACAGCAGAAGCACTGAAAGAAAGTGATTATACCGCAGAGTCCTGGGCTGCTATGCAGACAGAACTTGGCGAGCTGAAAGATGCACTTAAAAAAGCAAAACCAAAGGCACCAGTATTAAATGAAGGTATCCAGCACTTGAATGCAGCAATCGCAGCACTTGTAAAGGCACCTGTACCTACTGCAGTGCCGGTACAGCCAACTGCCACACCAACGCCTTCTGCAGAACCAACCGTAACGCCAACACCTTCCGTAGAGCCAACAAAGGCACCGGCACCGGAGGTGAAACCTTCTCTTACTGTTAAGAAAGCTGTGCTTAACCTGAAAGCGAAAAAGTCTGCAACTATCGTACCGGTACTTACTGGAATCAGCGGAAATGTAACTTATAAATCAAGCAACAAAAAGGTTGCTAATGTTAATTCCAAGGGTAAAGTTACAGCTAAGAAAACAGGTAAAGCAGTGATTACTGTTAAATGCGGAAATTACAAAACAAGGGTTACTGTTTACGTAAATGAGAAGCTGAAGCTGAAGAAGTCTTCCGCAGTGATCAAGGTAAAAGGCAAAGCGGCTATCAAGGCAACCTCAAATATCTCCGGTAAGATCACATACACTTCCAGCAATAAGAAGATCGCAACCGTTACATCCAAGGGTGTTGTAAAGGGCGTAAAAAAAGGAAAAGCAACCATTACAGTAAAATGCAATGGTGTATCTAAGAAATTTAAGGTGACAGTAAAATAATATGAGTAAAAAATACAGCCATTGGGGAAAGCTTGCACCAGCGGCAGTTGTACTGGCAGCTATGCTTGTATCCGGAAAGGGCGATGAAGTCCTTTCCGGACAGGAAACTGCACAGACACAGATCGTGAAGGCTTCCCAGCTGGCAATCTGGAAAAGGGAACCCGCTTCTGAAACGGAAAACACAAAGAGTCAGACTGGCACAAAAAGCCGGTCTGACAAAATAAATAAAAAAAGGAATAGCATTAAGAAGGCCAGTCATACAAGACCGGCCTCTTCCTCGTCAGGGGCAGCAGCCGGAGACGGAATGGGAAGTACCCAGACGCCTGTCGCAGCAGTTCCGTCAGATGGTTATCAGGACGGTACCTATACAGGAAGCGGCACTGGTTTCGGGGGACAGATTTCCGTACAGGTCACGGTTGCAGGGGGAAAGATCACAGCTGTGAACATTGTGAATGCCAGTGGCGAGACAGGCAGCTATCTTTCTAAGGCACAAGGGGTGATCAGTAAAATCCTTTCAGCCCAGAATCCAAATGTGGATGCAGTCAGTGGAGCTACCTATTCCTCCAACGGGATCATTTCTGCTGTTCAGAATGCCCTTTCCAAAGCAGGGAAAAGCAGCTCCGGTACAGATGATACCGCACAGGAAGAAGAGCATCTAAGTGAAAAGGAAATGAAAAAGAACCTGTCACAGATGCTGTCCGGGCTTGATGAAGGAGCCGCAGATGGTTATGAAGACGGAACATATCAGGGAAGCTCTCTGGGCTTTAACGGGATCGTTACGGTAACGGTTACCATTTCAGATGGCAGGATCACCCAGATCATTTCCAACCACAAGGATACTCCAAGATTCTTCCAGAAGGCATGGGAGGGTATCCAGCCCAAGATCCTGGCAAATCAGTCTCTGGAGGGAGTGGATGCAGTAAGCGGAGCCACCTATTCTTCCGCAGGGATCATGGGCGCAGTAAATGAAGCTCTTAGTAAAGCAAGGAAAAGCGTGGAGATTCCCTCACAGCCGATAACAGTACCAGAGGATGTTCCACTTTCCCAGCCGGATCAGGATGATCCGGAACCTACAGCTGTACCAGAGCCTACAGCCACGCCAATACCGTCAGAAACACCGATGCCAACGCTTGCCCCGGAACCAGAAAATCCAGAGGTTACGCCAGGAGCGGAAACAACGCCTACACCTTCTGTTCTTTATAAGGATGGAACCTACACGGGACAGTCCTATGGATACAGTGGTATTGTAACAGTAACGGTAACGGTTTCAGGAGGCAGGATCACTGCTATAAGCCAGACTAACAGTGATTCCGGGGAATATTTTGGTGATGCATGGGAAAGCATTTACCCACAGATCCTGGAAAAACAGGAAGCGGAAGAAATTGATACAGTCAGTGGGGCAACTTTTTCATCAGAAGGCATTCTGGATGCAGTTAAGGCAGCTCTTGTCCAGGCAAAATAAAAAGGGCTTATGCCCCTGGAATTTTTTCACAACTGCTTTTCATCTTGATTATTCGGACAAAAGTATTTACAATAAATTCGGATATACTTTTTGGGGAAAAGGAGTTGTTACAATGAGAGTCACTGTAAACATGAAGAAGACAGCAATGTGGCTTCTGGCTGCAGCGTCTGTGTGGGCTTCTGCCGTTCTGCCAGTGCAGGCACAGATTCAGGAAGGAACTGTTCAGAATGAGGCGGATGCAGCACCGGTCTTAGTTCAGAAAAAACAGGGCCTGGTCCGGGAAGGCAGGAATTATTGCTATTATGTAAAAGGCCAGAAGGTACGACGGGTATGGAAGAAGATCCATGGTCGGAAATATTACTTTGGAAATAATGGCAATGCTGCAACTGGATCTGTACAGATCAAGGGTACCTACTATATTTTCAACGAAAAGGGACAACTTCTTGCACCAAGGCGAAATGCCATTATGAAAGTAAAGAATGCATACTATTATGTGAAGCCTTCAGGAACCCCTGTTACCGGTTGGAATGTGGTAAAGGGAAAGCTGTATTATTCCTACAGAAATGGTAAATGTGCAGCCGGCAGGACTGTTGGGGAGATCCGCTTCACCAGGAACGGATATGCCAGGGACGATATTAACACCAGGCTGAAGATCAAGTGTATGGAAGTGATTAATAAAGTGACCACGCCTTCTGCTTCAACCGATACAAAGCTGAAGCAGTGCTGGTATTATCTGAATACGATCCGTTTCCAGTCAAATAGATTTCCTATTACCAGTCAGAAGGATTGGCCCAAATGTTGTGCTTACGATCTTCTGGATACCATGTGCGGCAACTGCTACGGGTTTGCCAATGCATTTGCAGCACTTGCAAAGGAACTGGGATATAAGCCTTATGTGATCGAGCTGCCCATGACTCATTGCTGGGTTCTGATCAATGGCAGATACTGGGATAACATGGGGAATAAAATGGGTGTACCTAATTCTCCAAACCGATATAATTCCGATCAGATTTACAAATTTTAAAGAAAAATGGCACTAATTGAGAAAAATAACTCAATTGGTGCCATTTCCTTTTGGGGAGAAAAGCAGTAGAATAATTGAAGTTAGATGATACTAACAAAAAGAAGGAAGGAGATTCCCAAAGGGAAGAAAAAGAAGTTATGTTTTTGGAAATACATAATCTGAAAAAAAGTTTTGGAGATGGAGAAAGTAGGACAGAGGTTTTGCGAGGAATTGATTTTTCCGTTGCAAAAGGGGAAATCTGTGTGTTGCTTGGGCCATCCGGATCAGGAAAATCAACACTGTTGAATATCATCGGTGGAATCGATGATGCAGATGAGGGGTATATTTCTATTGAAGGTGAAAAGACTGCAGATATGAATGAAAAGACCCTTACAAAATACAGAAGAAAGCATCTGGGTTATGTGTTTCAGATGTACAATCTGATTCCGAACCTGAATGTAAAGGAAAATGTGGAAGTAGGGGCTTACTTAAGTGATAAGGCACTGGATATAGATGATCTTCTGAAAACACTGGGACTTTATGAACACAGACATAAGCTGCCCAATCAGCTTTCCGGCGGACAGCAGCAAAGGACTGCCATTGGAAGAGCAATTGTAAAGAATCCGGATATCCTGCTTTGTGATGAGCCCACCGGTGCCCTGGATTATAATACGTCCAAGGAGATCCTGAAGCTGATCCAGGAGGTGAACCGGAAATATGGCAATACAGTGATCATGGTAACACATAATGATGCCATCAAGAATATGGCAGACCGTGTGATCAAGCTAAGGGATGGGCAGATCCGGAAAAACTATGTAAATGAAACCAAGATCTCTGCGGAAGATCTTGACTGGTAAGGCGGTGAAATGATGAAAAATCCATTATTGAAACGTCTCCCGAAAGAATTAAAGGCAGATCTGGGAAAATATCTGGTGATCTTTCTTTTTATGATACTGACCATTGGCCTTGTGTCTGGATTTCTGGTGGCTGGATCCAGCATGTCAGCTGCCTATGATGAAAGCTTTGAAAAATATAATATAGAAGATGGTAATTTTACACTGTCTTCAAAGGCTTCTCAGGCACAACTGGGAAGGCTGGAAAAGGAAGGCGTCAGGATTGAAGAAAGCTTCTTTGTGGAGGAAGATGCAGACGCAGATTCTGATGGGAAGACAGACGGAACCATGAGAATTTACAAGAACCGGACAGGCATGAATCTGATCTGTGTGATGAAAGGAGAGCTTCCAGAGGCAGAGGATGAGATTGCCATTGACCGTATGTATGCGGATAATAACCATCTGTCTGTTGGGGATTCCATGAAGGTCGCTGATAAGGATATGAAGATCACAGGGCTGGTGGCCTTGTCCGATTACAGCTGCCTTTTTTCTGATAACAGCGATATGATGTTTGACGCTGTAAAGTTTGGGGTTGCTATTATGACAGATCCCGGTTTTGACAGTCTGGGAACTACTCATCTTTCCTATCGGTATTCCTGGCAGTATGATAAAGCTCCAAAGAACGAAACAGAAGAAAAAAATATGTCTGAGAACTTTATGAAGGTTCTTGCCAGAAATGTTTCTCTTACAGATTATATTCCACAGTATTCCAATCAGGCGATCCATTTTGCAGGGGATGATATTGGGGGAGACCAGACCATGATGGAGGTTCTGCTGTATATCCTGATCGTGATCATGGCCTTTGTATTTGCTGTCACTACTAATAATACGATCACAAAAGAGGCTTCTGTGATCGGTACTTTAAGAGCCTCAGGATATACCAGAGGAGAACTGCTGAAGCACTATATTGCACTGCCTATTCTTGTAACACTGGCAGCTGCTGTGATCGGAAATATATTAGGCTATACTTATTTAAAAGATATCTGTGCAGATGTGTATTACGGAAGCTACAGCCTTCCTACCTATGTGACACGGTGGAATGGAAAGGCCTTTGTGCTTACCACAGTAGTGCCTATTGTACTGATGCTGGTGATCAATATTGTGCTGATCTACCGAAAGCTGACTCTCTCACCGCTGAAATTCCTCCGCAGGGATTTAGGCAGATCCAAAAAGAAAAAGGCAGTGCGCCTGCCGGCATTCAGCTTTATGAACCGGTTTCGCATCCGTATTATCCTGCAGAACAAATCAGGTTATATTACTTTATTCATTGGTATTTTCTTTGCCAATATCCTGCTTCTGTTCGGCATGATGATGACTCCGCTTCTGTCAAATTATCAGAAGAAGATCGTGGATAACATGATCGCAAAGTATGAGTACATGTTAAATGTACCGGAGGACGAAGAGGATGAGGAAGAGAAGTCAGAGTCAGATGAAAACAAGCTTACATTGGTGGGAATTCTGCAGAAAATCCTTACTCCCTCCCTGGAGACAAAGACAGAAGGGGCAGAAAAATTTTGCGTCTATTCTTTGAAAAATATGCCGAAGAACCGTGACGGAGAGAGCATCACTGTGTACGGTATCCAGGATGACAGCCAGTATGTAGACCTTGATTTTAAGGATGAGGGAGATAGTATCTGCTTGACGGATTTGCGGAAAAATATAATATTCA
>NZ_JAYFUY010000041.1:0-8326 GCF_059933065.1 Blautia sp. HA3515
AGATCATGAAGGAAGCATCTCCACATGGAACTGGGAAAGGCAATGTCCCTGTCCGGAATGTGCGTGGCTCTTTCCGCAGCACTGGTGTATGATAAGAAAACGGTTGTGCTGAGTATTCTTGGAACCTATTTTAACGGCCTTGTGCTGGATCATTTTATTTTTGACCACAATATTAAGCGTAGGGTATGCATTATCACAAAAAAAGAAGAGGAGCTTCGCAGGTTCATTATTGAAGAACTGCATAGTGGAGCTACTATTTACGAATCCATAGGTGCTTACAATATGCAGAAAGAGAAATGAGATCATTACTATTGTAGATAAGACAGAATATCAGAAACTGATGAATTTCATTAATCATCAGGATCCAAAAGCTTTTGTTACGGTGTACAATGTTTCGGACATGCGCTATCAGCCGAAAAAATAAAAGGGATAAGAGAACAGGGGAAGCCAAGGCAGAGGATAAAAAACAACAAGTTACTGTGAACAAAGTGAATAGCAATAACTTGATAGCAGTAGATAAGATAGTAAAAGAAAGAGGAAGATATGAAAGCAGGGATCATTGGAACAGGATTTGCAGCAGAGGTACATATGAAAGCACTTCGTGCCTGTAATGTGTCTGTTGATGTGGTAATGAGTCAGAGAGAAGAGCATGCAAAAGCCTTTGCAAAAAAGTGGGGGATTCCTAAATGGGTAACTTCAGTGGAGGCGATCATGGAATCAGAGGCAGATGTGATCCATATCTGCACCCCGCCGGCTACACATGGAACTCTGGTAAAATCTGCTTTAGATGCAGGAAAACATGTATTGTGTGAAAAACCGTTGAGTCTGTCACAGACAGAGGCAAAAGATCTTGCAGAACAGGCCGCAATGAGTGGGAAAATCTGTGGAATGGTACTAAATGTCCGGTATCATATGGCATGCCAGCGGGCAAAAGAACTGGTGGAGAATGGTATGATCGGACGCCCGATCCTGATCCATGGAACATATTTGCAGGAATTTGGAGTGCTTCCGGCACCCTATGACTGGAGATATCATCCGGAAACCGGAGGAGAAATGCGGGCAGTTTCCGAGATCGGAACCCACTGGTTTGATATAGCAGAATATATATCAGGACAGAGGATTAAGGAAGTATCTGCCTTATTCGCATGCTATACGCCTCACCGGATTTTAAAAGACGGTATGATGTATCCAGATAAAGCTTCTGAAAAGGCGGATGAATCCGGAAGAAAAGAGCAGGCATCCGCTTCCCTGGACAGAGACAAGATAGAAGTCACATCAGAAGACGCAGCCATTATCCAGATGAGATTTGAAAATCAGGCACTGGGAAGTGTGGTACTTTCGGAAGTATCTCCTGGAAGAGGCAATCATCTTTCCCTGGAGATCACAGGAACTGACGGGAATATCTGGTGGAATGAGGAGGATAATAACCAGTTATTTACAGCCAGAAAGGGCGAAGGGATCCGGAAGGAGATTTTTGCTTTTGGAAACGGATTTTCAGAAACCTTTACGCAGATGTTTGAGGCTTTTTACCAGGCAGTCCAGGAAGGCAGGCCAGGGGAAATTTATCCGGATTTTGCCAGGGGAGCAAGAATCGCCAGGATCTGCCAGGGCGTGTTGGAAAGCGCCAGAAATGACGGTGCCTGGATCAATGTAGAATAAATAGAAAAGTAATAACATTCAAACCGAAGCAAGGATAATAGGAGAGCTTATGACAGCGCAGGATGTGATCAGATTATTGGATATGGTGCCTTTGGGACAGGAAGGCGGCATGGTAAAAGAAACCTGGAAAAGTAAGAAAAAAGATCAGGGGATTTCAGAGGGAAGCGCGATCTACTATCTTCTGACAGAGGATTCTTTTTCACATTTACACCGTCTCACAGGAGAAGAAGTGTATCATTTCTATATGGGAGATCCGGTGGAATTGTGTGAACTTATGCCGGATGGAAGTACAAAGCTTACAGTTCTTGGAACAGATCTTTTTAAGGGGCAGGTACCCCAGCATGTGGTTGAAGGGGGCGTATGGCAGGGATCCCGCCTGAAAGAAGGGGGAAAATGGGCGCTGCTTGGAACTACCATGTGTCCTGCATATTCTGAGGAAGAATATGAGCATGGCAATCGGGAAGAGCTTTTGAAAAAGTATCCGGATGCAGCTGCATATATCCGGAAGCTCACCGGAGAAGTCAAGGATTGGTAATTATGCGACAGGCAGTATCCTGCAATTACTGCACAGTTACAAGGAGTTATAAAAAAATCACCGGCTTATAAAAAACAGGCAAAGGTATTACAGAAAGGTAAGGAACATGAAAGTAAAGCTACTGGCACTTGATATTGATGGCACATTGACAAATGATGAAAAGAAGATCACAGCAGATACGAAAAATACACTTCTGCAGGTACAGGAAAAAGGGGTTAGGCTTATGCTTGCATCTGCCAGGCCAGTTCCCGGACTTTATGAAATGGCAGAAGAACTGGAACTGTACACGCATCAGGGGATTCTGATGGCTTACAATGGAGGCAGGATCATTCAGGCATCTGATGGAAGTATTCTGTCAGAGACCAGCATGGATAAAGAAAAAACAAAAGCACTTCTTCGTTATCTGGAAACCTTGCCTGTGACAGTGATCCTGGATGATGGGAAGCAGTTTTATGTTACAGATGAAAAAGGGTATAAAGTGGAATTTGAGTGCAGAAACAACCGGATGAGCTGTACAGAAGTTGATAACCTGTCCGATTTTCTGGACTTTGCTCCTGTGAAGCTTCTTCTGGCAGTTGACCCGGAACAGATTCTTCAGATACAGCAGCAGATCGCAGCACATCTGGATAACGATCTGACGGTTGTAAGAACAGCTGCTTTTTATCTGGAGATCATTCCAAGACAGATTGACAAAGGAAAAGGACTGAAGGACATCTGTAAGGTCCTTGGAATTTCCATAAAGGATGCTGCTGCGTTTGGAGATTCGGAAAATGATATTCCCATGCTGGAAGCTGCAGGATGGGGAATTGCAATGGAGAATGCTGAAGAGGCAGTAAAAGATAAAGCAGATAAAGTTACTCTTTCCAATAATGAAGATGGGATCGCTTATGCAATAAAAAAATGGCTCCTGGACTGACTAAGTCAGTCTCAGGAGTTTTTCATGCATGAAAACCATCAGGATCAGTAAAATCAGAAAGAATACAGGAAGCAGGGAGGTACTCAGGTTCTGGGCGATCAGTCCGAATACAGGAGGCATAAGAAGGCTTCCCATATAAGCACTTGCCATCTGTACACCGATCACTGCCTGGGATTTATCTGCTCCAAAATGATCAGGCGTGGAATGGATGATGCATGGGTAAATTGGGGCACAGCCCAGACCTATCATCAGCAGTCCTGCTTGTGAACCAAAGCCAACTGGCAGCAGCATGATCAGGATACCGGACAGGATAATGATCTGTCCCATACGGATCATTTGCGGGTCGGACAGCTTCATGGTGATAAAGCCGCTTAGAGCACGTCCTACAGTAATTCCGATAAAGAACAGCGCTGCAAGTCCTGCTGCTTTTTCAGCAGAAAAACCGCTGTGAAAAACAAGGTAACTGCTTGCCCACAAAATGGCAGTCTGTTCAATGCCGCAATAACAGAAGAATGTGAACATCACTTCTTTTGCGCCGGAAATAGACAGTATTTTTTTCAGGGGGAGTGGTTCTGAAGAAGCTTCTTCCTGTACTTGATCATTTCCTCCTATTTTTTTCCATAAAGGAAGACTGCATACCAGAATTGCTGTCAGCATGAACTGCAGGCAGGAAATATAACGGTATCCCATGTTCCAGCACTGCCCGCCGGTAAGTACATGTCCCATAGTATAGGGCCAAGGGATGTGCCAAGTCCCCACATACAGTGCAGCCAGCTCATATGACGGCTTGCGTAATGAAGCGCAACATAGTTATTTAAGGATGCGTCTACGCTTCCTGCACCCAGTCCATAGGGGATAGCCCAGAGGCAGAGCATCCAGAAGGAACCACTGATGGAAAAGCCAAACAGTGCGGCAGCAGTGATACCTACGCTGATCGCAGTAACCCTGCCGGTTCCCAGTTTCTTGGTAAGCCAGTGGTCTCTTTGAAGACTGGAAATAATGGTGCCCATGGAAATAAGCATGGAAATAATACCGGCAGAAGAAACCGGAACTCCAAATTCAAGATACATTTTAGGCCATGCAGCTCCGAGAAGAGAGTCCGGAAGGCCAAGGCTGATAAAAGATAAGTAAATAACAGCCAGTAGCAAATGAATCATATTGTCAACCTCCTATCATTGTGATACGATTATATCATCATAAAATCGGAAACAGTAGAAGATAATCCTCATAAATATATGATAAAATCGCCAAAAATCCATCACCAGAGATGACTTGGAATGCAGCTTGCTTTGTAACTGTGCAGGTATCGAATTGTTACGAATACCTAACGATTGTATGATCACAGAGAATCAGAAAGGAACCAAAAAGCTATGGCAATCCAGGAATGTATCCAGAATATTGACAGTACAGGACAGGAGCTTTTGCAGCATGGATCTTCTGTATTTCCTGTTGCCTGTTATCATGATGATCTGAAACAGGCAAATGTTGCCTGGCACTGGCATGAAGAACTGGAGGCAGTGGTAGTGTCAGAGGGAAATGTGATTTCGGCAGCCGGTTCCCGGAAGATTCAGGTAAAGGAAGGCTGTGGATTTTTCATTAATACAGGTGTATTGCATGGTGCCTGGAATGCGGAAAAGGGAAACTGCAGGTTCCATTCCCTTGTGTTTCATCCAAGGCTGATCGGTGGGATGGACAGTGTTTTCTGGCAGAAATATCTGCACCCAATACTTACAGATACATCCCTTCAGATGGTTGTTTTTGACATTGAAGAGACATGGCATAAGGATGCATGCGCTGCCATTGAAGAGGCATGGCAGGCAATGGTTCAGGAATATCCGGGATATGAATTTCAGGTAAGGGCTGCGTTATCAGAAGCTGATATTACTGTTGTATAACCATTGCCCATTATCTGGTCATGAGCCATCACCTAAGATATTAAGAAACGGCGAACGGATCAAGTCTATGCTTCAGTATATACAGCAGTGTTATGAAGAGCCGTTGACTATAGGGATGATCGCACAGGCGGCAATGATCAGTGAAAGTGAATGTCTCAGGTGCTTCCGTGAGACGATCGGGATAACACCTATCCGTTATCTGAAGCAGTTCCGGGTACAAAGAGCCGCAGAAATGCTGATAACTACAGAGAAAAAGATTGCAGATATTGGCGAGCTGTGTGGATTTCAGGAGATGAGTTATTTTGCTAAAAGTTTCCGTGAGATGATGGGGATAACACCCTCAGAATACAGGAAGAAGGAGAAAAAGAATGAAAAAGAAATGGATCAAGGGACTGGTGGCAGCACTTTGCATGCAGACCATGTTTATGGGAAATACTGTGCAGGCAGCAGAAGGGACAAGCAATACCTGCTATGAGATTTTTGTGTATAGCTTCAATGACAGTAATGGGGACGGTATCGGTGATCTGAATGGAGTGTCCGATAAACTGGACTATATAAACGATGGAAACGAAAGTACACAAGAGGATCTGGGCTGTGATATGATCTGGCTTATGCCGGTGATGCCTTCCACTACATATCATAAATATGATGTAATGGATTATATGGACATTGATCCGGAATATGGAACACTGGATGATTTCAAAAGCCTGGTTTCCAAGTGTCATGAAAGAGGGATTCAGGTGATCATAGATCTGCCAATGAACCACTCTTCATCTAAGCATCCCTGGTTTTTGAAGGCATCGGAATATCTACAGTCACTTCCGGAAGGACAGGAGCCGGACAGTGAAAAATGTCCATATGTGGATTATTATAATTTTTCCAGGGAAAATCAGGCAGGATACAATCAGTTGGAGGGAACATCCTGGTTCTATGAGTCCAGATTCTGGAGTGAGATGCCGGATCTGAATCTGGGAAATCCATTGGTGCGGCAGGAATTTGAAAAGGTCATCCGGTTCTGGCAGGAACTGGGGGTGGATGGCTTCCGTCTGGATGCGGCAAAAGAATATTACAGCGATATGACGGATAAAAATGTGGAAGTTTTAACCTGGTTTAACCAGATGGTAAAGACCAATAAACCGGACGCATATATTGTGGCAGAAGTATGGTCAGATATGGATACCTACGGGAAATATTATGCCAGCGGGATTGACAGCTGCTTTGATTTTGCTTTTGCCGGTAATGAGGGGATCATTGCAGATACTGTAAAGAAGATGAGTTCCTATAATGCTTCTTCTTATGGGAAAGGCACTGATTACTTTGCAGAAATACCCTTGAAAAGTATGGGGAGGATCCGGTGGATGCACCATTTTATACCAATCACGATATGGCAAGAGGTGCAGGATATTATTCCGGAGAAGATAGCGAAAGCCAGACGAAGATTGCTCAGGCCATGAATCTTACCATGTCCGGACAGGCATTTTTGTACTATGGGGAAGAGCTTGGGATGAAGGGAGCAGGAAAAGACGAGAACTTCCGTGCCCCCATGTACTGGAGTACAGACAAAAATGCAGAGGGCATGTGTAATGGACCGGAAGCTATGGATACAGTAAAGATGAAATATGGAAGCCTTGAAGAACAGGAAAAGGATGAAGCTTCTGTGTATCAGTATGTAAAAACTGCGCTTCATTTGAGGGAAAAATATCCAGAGATCCAAATGGGAAAAGTGACTTTTGAAGAAGATCTTTCCGGAGACAATATCTGTACTATCCGCAAAAGCCTGGATGATTCTGAAATCCTGCTGATATATAATATCTCAGGAGAACAGGAATCTGTGGATCTTACAGGAGTAAGCCTGAATCAGAAAACACAGGGGGATATTTCCCTGGAGGATATGCTGGTTGGGAAAGAGGCTGCTCCCACACTAAAGGAAGGGATTCTTCAGATGCCGGCATATTCTATTGCTGTTCTTAGGTAAAGAGTTTATGAGAATAGATGTCAGCTCTGTACTGACCAGAATCACGCACCAAGTCTCACACACGTTCGACTGAAATACTGTGAAGATTATGTGAAAAAAATAAAAGGCGCTTGACGTGTAAAAGGTTGGGTGTTATATTACAGATAGAACAGGGAGTGAGACTATGGAAACAAAGAGAGATTATTATCAGGTACTTGGTATCAGCAGAGATGCACAGGAAAGTACCATTAAGAAAGCATACAGAAAACTGGCAAAGAAGTATCATCCGGATTCAAATGCAGGGGATCCACAGGCTGAACAGAAGTTTAAAGAGATCACAGAAGCGTATTCTGTGCTTAGTGATCCTGAAAAAAGAAAGATGTATGATCAGTATGGTCATGCTGCCTTTGATGAAGGTGCAGGCGGTGCGGCGTCCCGAAAGGTTTCGGCGGATTTCATGGCAATTACGGCAGGAATGGCGCAGGCTATCAGGAATATCATTTTGAAGGTGGTGACATGGATGATATTCTGAAAAACATGTTCGGTGGCTTTGGAAACAGGAGCACCCATGGATTTGACGGCTTTGGGAGCAGCTTCGGCGGCTCATCAGATGGCTTCCATGAGGGATTTGGCACAGGCAGAGGCGGCTTCGGCGGCTTCGGAGGCAGCCGCGATGGCTCCGATCTGAACGCTGATGTGACAGTAAGCTTTGACGAGGCAGCTTTTGGCTGTGAGAAACGGATTTCATTATCGGATGGTCCAATGGTTCAGGGAAAACACATACATTGCAGGTGAAGATCCCGGCAGGTATTGATACCGGAAAATGTATCCGGCTTCGCGGAAAGGGGCAGCCAGGTACAGGTGGCGGCCAGCCTGGAGATCTGATCCTAAAGATCCATGTTATGCCTAAGACCGGGTTTGAGAGAAAGGGGCAGGATGTATATACAATCCTGAATATCCCGTTCACTACCGCTGTGTTAGGTGGAGAGGCAGTTGTGCATACTTTGTATGGCGATGTGATGTGCCGGATCAAGGAAGGCACACAGTCTGGTACGAAAATCCGTCTTAAGGGGAAAGGCATTGTATCAATGCAAGATCCGTCTGTACGGGGAGACCAGTATGCAGAGGTGAGGATCCAGGTACCAAGGAATCTGAGCAGGGAGTCAAAAGCAAGATTGCAGGCATATGAAGACAGCATGAACCAATTTGAAAATGCCAGATATTCTGCATGAGTGAAAAAATAACATATTTCTAAAAAGTTTATTATTGACGGTGCAGTGCTTTTTATGCCAAATATCTAAAATTGGTGTATAAGGACTGCACTTATTTTGTCTGGAGACACCACAGTTACAGTGAAAATTAGAGCA
>NZ_JAYFUY010000042.1:0-23714 GCF_059933065.1 Blautia sp. HA3515
GGAATGGAAGATCACACAGTTATCGGTATAGGTTTCTACGGGAAGTTCAAACGAGCCGTGTCGTCCCAGTTCTTTCAGGGTTTCATCCACCTTTGGGGCATGAATTGTTCCGTTCTCTGCCATCCTCTCACCTCCTGTTGTTTCCAGTTTTTTTCTTTGATTCTACCACAAAACTCTTCCCTTGCAAAATCCTTTTATACCGTATAGAATGGTATGTAATAAGGATATTAAAACGAATGGATAATGGATAACGAATTATGAAGAACAAACAATTGAATCTTACCTCCGGCCCGATTCTTTCTACCCTTACGGAGCTGGCACTGCCTATCATGGCATCTTCTTTTCTGGCTACAGCCTACAATATCACTGATATGGCCTGGATTGGAATGCTTGGTTCCAAGGCAGTTGCAGGAGTAGGCGTAGGCGGCATGTACGTATGGCTTTCCCAGGGACTTTGTTCCCTGTCGCGTATGGGCGGACAGGTAAATATGGCACAGGCCCTTGGCCGTAAAGACCGGGAGGCCTCTATCCGCTATGCAGATGTAGCTCTGCAGCTGACCATCCTGTTTGGTCTTTTTTTTACTGCACTCTGCCTGCTTTTTACAGACCCTCTGCTTCACTTTTTTAATCTGACAGACCCGGAAGCTTATGCCAGTGCCAGGGTCTACATGCTGATCACCTGTGGACTGATCCTGCTTCCTTACCTGACCCAGACTCTTACCGGGCTTTATACAGCCCAGGGAGATTCCAAAACTCCCCTAAAAGCTAACTTTCTGGGGCTTGTGCTGAATATGGTTCTGGATCCTGTGCTGATCCTTGGGGTGGGACCTTTTCCAAGACTGGAGGTTGTTGGTGCTGCAGCTGCCACTGTCACTTCTCAGTTTCTGGTGCTTGCAGTACTGGTTATCAGCCTTGTTAAGGATCACAGTGAAACCAATATCCTGCGTCATTCCAACCCTTTACGCAGATCTGGTTCCAGCTATTATAAAGATGTTTTCCGCATTGGGATCCCCACTGCACTGCAAGGCAGCATTTACTGCCTGATCTCCATGATCCTGACCCGTATGGTTTCCGGCTTTGGTGCAGGTGCTATCGCAGTCCAGCGTGTAGGCGGACAGATCGAATCCCTGTCCTGGAATACAGCCGATGGCTTCGGTGCTGCCTTAAATGCTTTCATGGGGCAGAATTATGGTGCAAGAAAGACAGACCGTATCCGGAAAGGATACAGCATTTCCTTCCGGCTGCTGGTTGCCTGGGGGCTTCTGATCACTGCAGCCTTTGTATTGATCCCCGGCCCTATTTCCTCTCTGTTTTTCCACGAAAAGGATGTAGTGCTGATCTCCATTGGTTACCTGACCATTATCGGATTTGGGGAAGCCTTTATGAGTGTGGAGCTGATGACCATAGGTGCATTGTCCGGTCTTGGCAAAACAAAGCTTTGCAGTATTATCAGTATTATTTTTACCGGTATGCGTATCCCGCTTGCCATGGTTCTTTCCGCCACTTCCCTTGGGCTTGACGGGATCTGGTGGGCACTTACTGCTACCAGTAGAGTGAAAGGGATCATTTTTTACTTTGCATTTCAACATATCAGCAGGCGCAGCCTGTACTAAAAAGGCTTTTGCCCCAACATCATATTATCAATGAACAATAATGAAGAGGTACTTATGACAAAAAAAGAACTGGCTCTTGAAGTCATCAAACGATTAAAAACTGCATATCCGGATGCAGACTGTACCCTGGATTATGATCAGGCCTGGAAGCTTCTTGTAAGCGTCCGCCTGGCAGCCCAGTGTACAGATGCAAGGGTAAATGTAGTAGTACAGGATCTTTTTGCCAGATATCCAAGTGTGGCAGCCCTGGCTCAGGCAGCTCCGGAGGAGATCGAGGCTATCGTGAAGCCTTGCGGTCTTGGCAAAAGCAAGGCAAGAGATATCAGCGCCTGTATAAAAATGCTTCATGAAAAATATAATGACAAGGTTCCTGAAGATTTTAACGCTCTTCTGTCCTTACCCGGCGTAGGCCGCAAAAGTGCCAATCTGATCATGGGAGATGTATTCGGTAAGCCTGCCATTGTAACAGATACCCACTGCATCCGTCTTTCCAACAGGATCGGACTTGTAAATGGGATCAAAGACCCGAAAAAAGTAGAAATGGAATTATGGAAGATCATTCCGCCAGAAGAGGGCAGTGATCTGTGCCACCGTCTTGTGTGGCACGGAAGAGAAATCTGCACAGCAAGGACACAGCCTCACTGTGACAGATGCTGTCTGTTTGATATCTGTGAAAGGAATCTGTAAAAAGATACCAAAAGATTCTACGATATGCAAAAAATGTGAGAATATCCTGCAAGATACTAACTGCTGAAACATTACTGCATTTCCAATATTTTATGCACCAAGGTAAAAAGCATCCTGTTTTTCATGTGTTACAAAAAGCAGGGTCTTTCCCTTGGTGTATTTTTTTATGGTATCCAAAACTTTGATCCTGGTATCCGGATCCAGTCCGGAAAGAGGCTCATCCATAAGAATACAGTTCCGGTCTGCTGCCAGTGCTCTTGCGATGGCAGTCGGACGGCACATGCCGCCGCTTAATTCACCCGCTTTTTTGTCCCAGGCCTCTTCCAGATCTACAGCAGCAAGAAGTTCCCGGATCCTTTTGTCCGAAAGTTTTTTATTTACCAGACGGATATTCCGCTGGACGGTAAGATTCCGACAAAGTCTGTCCTCCTGAAAAACTGCTGCCATAGGTTCTTTGTTCCCCTGGATGGTTCCTGTATCCGGGAGTTCCAATCCCAGGATCAGATTCAGAAGTGTTGTTTTCCCACATCCTGATCTGCCCATAATACAGGTGGTTTTCCCTTCCGGAAAGCAATAGGAAAAATCCTGCAATACCGCTTGTCCATGATAGGCTTTGCATAAATCCCGGATGATCAGATCCATTTTTATTTTCCCATCCTTTCCAAAAGTGCGCCTATTCCGGCCAGAAACAATTTTTCAAACAGAACGCTGATCCCTATGATCACAATAGTCCATGCAAAAAGATCCGGTGTATTTAAATATATTTTTGCATGATACAGCTTCTCCCCTATGGAACCGCCTGGGATCCCGATCACCTCCGCGGCGACTCCGGCTTTCCAGCAAAGCCCCAGTGCCAGACGGCAGGCAGCCTGAAAATAAGGGGCAGCCTGTGAAATGTAAATATACCGCACCTTTCTTCCAAAGCTGACCTGAAACACCTGGGCCATTTCCAAAAGCTCCCTGTCGGTTTCCCGGATGCCCTGGTCACACATTGGTATAAACTGCCGGAAATACCATAAAGAAACGTAATAAATACAGAAAGATTCCTGGATGGTATCCAGATCAGGCACAGGATAATAAAAGAAGCAACAGGGACCGACTTCATAACCGTTACAACAGGCGCCAGCAGGATCTCCAGCACTTTGCATCCACAGGCTGCAGCAGCCGAATATGGTTCCTGCAAAAAGTCCCAGAAGAAATCCGGAAACAATCCGTACAAAGCTGAATCCCATAGTTTTCCAGAAATCTGCCTGAGGCAAAAACTGCCACAATTTTTTTACAACAGAAAAAACAGGAGATGCCAGAAGGATCTCCTGTTTCAGCCACATACTGGCCAGCTGCCATACCAGGATCCAGAAGGCAGCTGCCAGTATTCTTATTGTATTGCTTTTCCACCTGAGCCTGTTATTTTGGGGCTCATCGTGCGTCAGTAGAAAATCATCATCCGGAAGCTGTCCTCCAACCATCTCTGGGTTCTGCTGTTCCAGTGTGCTTCAGATATCCGGACAGCATGGTCTGTCATCTCTTCTCCCTCTACAAATACGATACTGCAGTCAGGGATGGCCTTTTTGGCCACTTCTTCAGCAATAATGTCATGGGCGCCAATGATCTTTGCAGCCTGATCTGGATCGCTGTTTACAAATTCTACAGACGCTTGATATGCATCCATAAAAGCATCTACATCAGCCTCATGCTCCTTAAGATAATCATTTCTACAACAACCACTCCTGTTACCAGCTGGCTGTCATCAGAAACTCCATCCTGCCACAACTGATTCAGATCCAAAGCCACCCGAAGGCTGTCATTCTTCATCAATGCAGTTGTAACAAAGGGCTGGGGCAAAAGCCCTGCTGCCGTCTGGTCATTTGCCAGAGCTGCAACTACTTCCGCATGTTCTGACTTGTCTTCAATGGTCGCATCCTTTTCAGGATCGATCCCATTTGCACTTAATACATATTCCAGGGCATACTCTTCGGTGTAGCGCCTCTTCCGCTGGCATAAATAGTTTTTCCTTTCAGGTCTTCCACAGACTGTATGGATTCTCCATTTTCCACCAGGTAGAGAACGCCCAGTGTATTCACAGCCAGTACGCTTACATTCTTCTGTGTCTTCTGATACAGTACTGCCGCCAGATTGGATGGAACAGCTGCTATATCTACATTTCCCTGCACGATCTGCGGTACGATCTCGGTCTGGGGATGCTGCTATGGTAAAATCATAGCTGTCATCATCCAAAAGCTGTGCCATGCCCATGGCAGTTGGTCCTTTTAAAGCGCCTACAGCAATCTTGTCAGATGCTGTTTCCTCTGCAGAAACTATAATGCAGCTTCCAGCCAGCGTTCCTGCCAAGAGCCCTGCTGTCAGCAATACGGATATCATTTTTTTCTTCATGTCTTTTGCCCCTCCTTAGTCTCAGGTCATACTTAAAAGTCATGTAACTGTCCAGTACTTTTACAGTTACAATATCATTCATAAGATTTGTTGTGAAGCAATTCGTGTTCTTTGCCCTTCAGAAGTCCGTTGTACAGCTCTACTACCAGCGGGTTCTCATCTGACTTTTTGATGATCATGGTATTATCTGCATTATAAAGCCCTTTTGCCCTTAATGCCTTGGTCCTGTCACCGGCTCTTGTAGGCTGGCCGCCGCCCATGATACATCCCCGTCTGCAGGCCATAACCTCGATCAGATGGTATTCTTTCTCTCCATTTTTCACCTGATCCATCACTTTCCGGGCATTTGCAAGTCCATTGGCAACACAGATCTTAATTTCTGTTCCTTCATACATAACGGAAAACTCTTTGATTCCTTCATCCCCGCGCACACCACATTCTGCGATCTCATGCATAGATTCTTTGCGATGATCTTTTGTGAGACGACGGAGAACTGCCTCTGTAACACCGCCTGTTACGCCAAAGATCACACCGCCGCCTGAACCAAAGCCAAATGGCATATCGCAGGCTTCCGGATCCAGCGGGGCAAAGTCAATGCCGAAATTATCGATCATACGGATCAGCTCTGTAGTGGTGATCACAATATCTGTGTCCTGTTCTCCATGGGTAAAGCTGTTGGGCCGGATCGCTTCTGCCTTCTTGGCTGTACATGGCATAATGGAAACCATGACCGTCTTCTTTCCATCCTGATGTTCCGGCTGACGGAAATATTCCTTGATCACAGCGGAAAGCATCCCCTGTGGAGATCTGCAGGTAGAAAGATTAGGGATGTAATCCTTGTACTGATCTGTAATAAATTTCACCCATGCCGGACAGCAGGATGTGAGCAGCGGAAGTTTTTCTCCTTTTTTGATCCGGTCAAGAAATTCTGCGCTCTCCTCCATAATGGTAAGATCTGCGCTGAAAGAGGTATCATATACTTCGTCAAATCCCATTCTGTGCAGGGCATTTACGATCTTGCCCATAACGCTTCTGCCCTTTGACAGCCCGTAATGATCCCCTACTGCAACACGTACTGCCGGTGCGATCTGTGCCACCACCCGTACATTTGGATCAGCCAGTGCATCCCACACCAGATCCATATGGGTCTTGATGGAAATCGCGCCTGTAGGACAATAAATACGGCACTGTCCACAGTTCACACAGTCGGTCTGGGCAATCTTTTTGTTAAATGCAGGCATGACCATAGCGTCCGTACCACGGAATGCAAAGCCCAGTGCTCCAATCCCCTGAAGCTCTTCACAGGCACGTACACAGTCTCCGCAAAGGATACATTTGTTAGGATCCCTTACAAGAGAAGGAGAGCTTGTATCCAGTTCATAAGGCTCCCTGGTATTTTCAAAACGGATGGTATTCACCCCAAGACGGTGTGCCAGCTCCTGGAGGATACACTCTCCGCTTTTCACACAGGTAGTACAGTCGCGGCAATGAGCCGCCAGAAGCAGCTCTACGATCAGCTTCCTGTATTTCTTAATTCGTCCTGAATTGGTGTAAATGGTCATCCCATCCCTTGGTTCTTCAGAACAGGAGGCAAACATCTTGCCTCTTTCATCCTCTACCATACACAAACGGCAGGCTCCAAATGTGGATACCTCAGAATGGTAGCACAATGTTGGAATATTTATTCCTGCTTTCCGGATCACGGACAGCACATTTTTTTCATCGGTAAACTCTATTTTTCTACCGTCAATCATCATATATCCCATAATATACCCCCTTCCTATGCTTCCACATAAATTGCATCAAAATTACAGTTATCTTTACATGCACCGCACTTGATACAAAGAGTATTGTCTATATGATGAGGATGCTTGATCAGTCCTGAAATTGCGCCTGCCGGACAGTTTCTTGCACACTTGCCGCAGCCGATACAGAATTCCTGATTGATATGGAACTGACGCAGTGCAGTACATACCTTTGCACGACACTTCTTGTCCCGGATATGCTCCTCGTACTCATCCCTGAAGCGGTGCAGTGTACTGATGATAGGAAGCGGTGCGCTTTTGCCAAGGCCGCAAAGCGCCATGCTTTGAACCATATTTGCCAGTTCTTCCAGCTGATCCAGATCTGACATTTCACCTTTGCCTTCTACGATCCTTTCCAGGATCTCCAGCATACGCTTGGTACCCTCACGGCAAGGTACACATTTACCGCAGCTTTCCCTCTGGGTAAAGTTCATGAAGAAACGCGCAACCTCTACCATACAGGTATTTTCATCCATAACAACCAGTCCGCCGGAGCCCATGATCGCATCCAGCTTCTTTACAGAGTCAAAATCAAGAGGCACATCCAGCTGATCCATGATCAGACAGCCACCGGAAGGCCCGCCGATCTGTACGCCTTTAAAGGCTGCTCCCTTTTTCAGTCCGCCGCCAATATCATAAATAATATGGCGCAACGTACGTGCCCATAGGCACCTCGATCAAGCCGGCATCCAATAGATCCTGTAAGGGAGAAGGTTTTGGTACCTGGGCTTCCTTCTGTACCGATGGTCCGGAACCAGTCAGCCCCCTGAAGAATGATCTTGGGCACATTGGCATAGGTTTCCACATTGTTCAGTACCGTAGGCTTGCCCCACAGTCCTTTTTTTCTCTCCCACTGTACGGGGAGGCTTTACACGGGGCATGCCCCGGTTGCCTTCAATAGATGCTGTAAGGGCAGATCCCTCACCACATACAAAAGCGCCTGCACCTCTGTTGATATGTAAATGGAAATTAATTCCTGTTCCCAGGATGTTATCTGCCCAGAAATCCGTAATTCTCTGCCTGTTCAATGGCCATACGCAGTCTCTTTACAGAGAGAGGATATTCTGCACGTACATAGATATAGCCTTCTTCTGCGCCAACTGCATAAGCAGCAATGGTCATACCTTCGATGATCTTATATGGATCGCCTTCCATAACAGATCCATCCATAAATGCACCAGGATCTCCTTCATCACCATTACATACAACATAGCGGATCTTTTCGGCCTGCCTTGCCACCTGGGACCATTTCTTCCCTGCTGGGAATCCGGCGCCGCCACGGCCCCTGAGGCCAGACTTTGTCACCTCCTGTATCACATCATCAGGAGTCAGTGGACTCCAATGCCTTTGCCAGTGCCTGGTATCCGCCAACAGCAATATATTCGTCAATAGATTCTGCATCGATCTTTCCGCAATTTTCCAGCACCACCCTTGTCTGAAGGTTTAGGAAAGGAATGTCCTCCGGCGGGGACAGACAGTGTCCTTCTCTCTGTAAAACAGACGCTCTACCGGCTTTCCTTCCAGAACTGTACGCTCTACGATCTCTTTACAGTCCTGCGGCTGCACATGTACATACTGATATCCATACGGCTCTATCCTCATCAAAGGTCCCAGCTCGCATAATCCCTGACAGCCAGTCTTGATCACGCCTGTATGAGGGATATCTTTTTGCATTTCCACCTTTACTCCGTCCACATCCCGGCACAGCACCTTCATCTCCTCATAGATCTTCTGTGCACCGGAGGCAATACAGCCTGTACCTGAACATACAAGTACACGACAGGTATAGGAGCGGATCTTTTCATTTACTTCTTTCTGTTTATTTAACAGTTCTTCTCCATTTCTTATACTCATACGCTTTCTCCTCTCAGCCGGTTCAAAAGTTCTATGGCTTTTTCTTCCGTCATCTTCGGATGTACTTCATCGTTTACAGTCAGGGTAGGCGCAAGTCCACAGGCTCCCAGACAGGAAACTGTCTCAACTGTGAAAAGCATATCGTCTGTGGTATGCTTTTTATTTGTCAGACCCAGTTCTTTCATCAATGCCTCTTTCACAGGCTGTGATTTTCTTACGTGACAGGCTGTTCCGTCACAGACCTTGATCACGTATTTTCCTTTTGGCTCAAATGAAAAGTTCTCATAAAAGGTAGCCACGCTGTATGCTTTGGCTTCTTTTACCCCGATCTCTTTCGCCACATAGGTGAGCAGTTCCCCTGGCAGGTACCGGTATTCTGCCTGGATATCCTGCATGATGGGGATCAGCGATGCTGCTTTCCGACCATAGTGTGCGATAATCTCATCCGCCTTGTTGTAATAAGATTGATCTAACATTGGTTTCCTCCTTACTTTGCGTCGTTTGCAAGTATGTATTTGTACCCATTGCACAATTCTATATCCAATATAGTACATTATAAGAACAGATTATACAATATTTTTTTCACGCTTTTCCGTTTTTATTGTGAAATTCGTGTTGCTATATTACTATCAGCGTAAGTGCTTAAATCTTGGATAGCTTTACTGTCTACATTTTTAAACTCATAATGATAGTAAATAGATTTTTACTACACTCCGCTTGATAGGAGATAGAAATTTACTACATTATTTCTTTTTCAAAGTCAACCATGCAAAGGTAATTCACTCTTCTTTCTCTGTTAAGATAAGTTCAACTTTACAAAGGTAACAGGTGAATTTATGAAATACTCTGAAATCTATGCACAGCGCATCCGTCAGCTTTGCGAAAGCCACGGCATTACAATCAACCGGCTGGCAACTCTGGCTGGTTTACGGCAATCCACAGTAGATAATATTATTCATGGAAACAGCCAGAATCCGAAGGTACGCACCCTTCACAAAATTGCGAATGTATTTGGAATGACATTAAGTGAATTTCTTGATTTTCCAGAACTGAATGATTATTCCTTTGACGATGAAGAGGATAACGAAAAGCCTTAATCAGTTTATTTCCAAATGGAGGCGTTAAAAATTGTCTGAACTTTTTGATATCACAAAATTTAATCTCTACAAAGAAGATAATCGCCGTGAAGTTAAAAAAGGGAAAGGCGGACTCCCTTCCTCTTTATGGGATACTTATTCCGCTTTTGCCAACTGTTATGGCGGAGTTATTATTCTGGGAATTTCTGAAAACGCAGATGGCAGTTGGAAAACCACCGGTTTAAAAAATGCGGATAAAAGAAAATTATTAAAAGATTTCTGGGATACTATTAACAATCGCAAGAAAGTAAGCCTGAACCTTTTGACAGATCATGATCTTGAAACCTACCAGGTCGATGATGATATCATTATCGTAATCTATGTTCCTATGGCAAACAGAGATCAAAAACCAATTTATATCAATGATGATATATTTGGCGGAACTTTTCGCAGAAACCATGAGGGTGATTACCATTGCACAAAGCTTCAGGTAAAAGCAATGCTTCGCGATCAGACCGATAATACTATGGATATGGACATTCTCGATGATGTTCCAATGACAGACTTAAACTACGAAACCATTCATGGATATCGAAACCGCCACAGAACCCTTAAAGCGGGACATCCCTTTGAACGCTTAAATGATTCAGAATATCTTCGCAGTATAGGTGCGGCAGCTATTTCCAATGTAGATAAACAGCTTCATCCGACTGCTGCCGGAATGTTAATGTTTGGAGATGAATATAATATTGTCCGGCATTTCCCAGAGTACTTTCTTGATTACCGCGAAGTTTTAGACCCCACGATTCGTTGGACAGACCGCTTGCAGTCAAGTTCTGGAGAATGGTCTGGTAATATTTGCGATTTTTATTTCCGAGTATACAACAAACTTACCAAAGACATAAAAATTCCATTTAAAACCATTGATGGGAATCGAATTGATGACACGCCGGTTCATGAAGCTTTAAGAGAAGCCCTTGCCAACTGTCTCATCAATACTGATTTTTATGGAGTTCGCGGAGTTGTCATAAAAAAAGAAGCGGACAAATTAACCTTTGAAAATCCCGGTTATTCAAGAACCGGAAAGCAGCAGATGCGCCTGGGTGGTATCTCCGATCCCCGGAATAAGATACTTATGAAAATGTTTAACCTGATCAATATTGGCGAGCGGGCAGGCAGCGGTGTCCCAAATATTTTCAATACCTGGGCAGATCAGGGTTGGATTGATCCTGTAATAGAAGAACAATTTGATCCTGACAGGACCATTTTGACGCTTGCTTTTAAGAAAAAACAAGCGAAGAAAACAAGCGAAGAAAACAAGCGAAGAAAACAAGCGAAGAAAATAAGCGATAAAAAACAAACGAAGAAAATAAGCGATAAAAAACAAACGAAGAAAACCCTTGAAAACATGCAGAAAATCAGAAAGTTCCTTATAAAAAATGGTCCCTCAAAAACAAGTGATATTGCTGAATATCTTGATTTAAGCGCACCCAGAATCAGAGTTATTTTAAAGGATATGCCCGATATTGAATTTAGTGGAACAAACACGAACCGAAAATATTTTTTAAATAGGAATAACTAATCCTGAATTATTCACGGCTTTGCCATGAAAAGTGGCTGAAAACCACATAGTTACTGTATTTTAACTGCATATTTTCAGGATGACTGTGCGGATGAACTGACTTTGGATCCTGTTTTCAAGCTGCTCTTGATAAGGAAAGTCTGGCATCACAGCCAACACTGTCGAGATTTTTCAACTATATGGATGAACATACTCTGATACAGTTTGATGACATTGATAGTAAAGTACATTTAAAAATGCATTCTCACTCCGCTGAACTACAGTAGTTCGGCGGATTAAGAATGCATCTTTTATCTCGTAGATTAATATTCCTCAATAACACAATCATGCACTTTGGTTTTCTTGTTGTAGTTTACCCCTACCAGTAAAATATTGCCTTTATATTCTTCCAGGCTTCTGCAATATTCATTGTTCTTAATCTGGCGGATTGCATTTAATGTATCAGCAGACTGCTTTAATGCTGTTGATACTGCTCCCCAGTTTGAAGCAGCGACGCTGTTCACATACTCATTTCTTACTTCATTATTGGGAATCTTTACGGTCTTGTTTTCCAAATCATAAGCCAGATAGCCAAGATGGATTAATAAGGTCAACACATCATCTTCTGTTCGGAAAGTTGTCATATCATTAGTAAAACTTCCTGTATTCACTGGGATGCTTTCACCTGCGACCATGCCTAAAACATCATCTTTTAATCCATCAAAATTCATATCAATGTAAATCTGTAAGGCCTCAAAGGTTTCCGTTTGATTCCAATAATTCTCTATCTTTCTGAACAACATGCTGTTCACAACAGAACGGGGACTATAAACAGACTGTGAATGAGAAAAGGCGTACCCGTCATACCAGGCTTTCACTTCATCCATATCCATCTTGTATTTATTACACAAAGCCTGAACTTTCTTTTCTGTAAAACCCACATACGGTGCAAGGGGACCTGGATTGATCATAGAAAATTCATCAAACATATTCAATGCAGAATGTGTACCATATTTCTTTATCGGTAAAATACCTGTCATATAAGCCAAATGAATACATGCCTTGTCTTTCAACAAGTCTCTTAAATTCAATCATCTGCACTTGCTGTCAGCTTCAATGAAATTACTGTGTGACTGGTCACTCCGTCTGCAAAAGCTGGATACCTCCCCACACACCGGCACACTTTTTTGACATGCATATTTTCTTATGCTATGATATTTTCGATTAAGCGAAATTATGAAACGCCAAAGCCAATAGCTGCTTACACACATATGCACCAGCGGCTTTGGGCTGGTGGCTTTTGGGCTGACGGCTTTGGGCTGGCGGCTTTTGGCTGGCATCTTTTACATACAGGCAGGTGAAACTTTGAAGAAAAAAGAAATTCTATTTATCCTGGGAATCCTTGCAGCTGCGGTACTTTTATGGGCTGGTACCCACCTTATGGACAAGGGTGATCTTTCCACAGTACGCATTACGGTGGCAGGCAAAGAATATGGCACCTATTCTTTGTCCAAGGATCAGGTGATCTCCATAGGAGATACCAATCGATGTGAAATAAAAGACGGGGAAATAAAAATGATCTGGGCTGACTGCCCGGACCATTTGTGTATGAAACAGCATGCAATTGACAAAAACGGCGGAACCATTGTATGTCTGCCTAACAAAGTAGTGATCGAAGGCAAAAAAAGTTCATCCTCTGACTCAGAAGATGAACTGGTGATTGATTCCGTTACCTGATCCTGCAATACGAAAGAAGATCCAGTGATATAGCAAAGGCTCAGGGAGTTTATTTGTCTCCGGAGGGGAGCCCTGTAAGTTCATAATAGAAAATATACTGCTGCATCACACCACGCATCCCTTTATAGCGGCGGTTAGGGAAGCCTCTTTTGTAGTGCTGATCCAATACCTGACGTATATGGGTATCCACCGGAAATGCATCCAGCTGGTGCAGGGCGAACAGACAGATACAATCTGCCACTTTCCCACCTACGCCATAGATTTCCAGCAAAGCTTCTCGTGCTTTTTTGTAAGGCATTGATTGAATCCCTGATAGATCGATCCGCCCATCTGCCACATCAAGTGCAGCCTGATGAACATATTTGGCTCGGTAGCCCAGATTGCATGCCCGCAGATCTTCTTCAGATGCGGCAGCCAAAGCCTGTGGCTCCGGAAAGCCATAATATTCCCTGCCATCCGGCAAAATGATTCTTTCTCCATACTGTGTACAGATATTCTCAATGCACCTGCGGATCCTGCGTATATTATTCTGCTGCGAAATAAGAAATGTGATCAGCATTTCCCACAGATCCTGACGAAGTATACGGATTCCCTGTCCATGCTGTGCGGCTGCACATAAATAACTGTCCCTGGGATTCACTGCCTGTATATATCTGTTGTAATCTGCATCAAGGTCAAAGTATGGAATCCAGAAGAAAAGGAAATCCTCCTGAGAACAGTCGAAATCCACTACCTGCCCTTTTTGCCTTACTTCTACGTATTTCTTACCTGCGATCACAGTAAAACAGTCTGTATCTGCTTCATTCATCCTGAAACATTGTCCGGATTCCATGATCTGCCTTATATTAAAATTCTCCAATTCTATGGATATCATCTGTCTGTCCTGCCTTCGGTTATTTCTGGTACTGCCTGAAAAAAACAGACAGCTTCTCCAGTGCCTTCGCCAGAACACCTACTTCATTGTCCGATAAAGCACCCACCACTGCGTCTGTCATCTGCCTGTGATACTCTGCGTGGTGATGAAAGGCTTTACGCCCTTTAACCGTAAGATGGATAAAAACAACTCTTCTGTCCTTCTCACTGCGTTCTCTCTGTGCATACCCTTTCTTAACCAGTGCATTCATGGCAATGGTCAGGGAGCCTACCGTAATATTCAGTTCTGCCGCTATATCGGACATCTTTTTTTCTCCAAGACCAATGGCAGCGATAATATGCATATCATTATTGGTAATATCTTTATACTCATCTGTGATAATGGCCTGTTCTTCCAGCTCCATGATCTCATTAAAAAGATTTACCAGCACATCATTGATTACTTCCTTATCATTCAATATGGTCCTTCCCCCCGCCTTATGGGCTATTCCAATTAATTTGTATACAGGGAGCAGCTTGTGCTCCTGCTTGTCCGTTGCTGTCCGTTGTTGTTCAAGTGTACACAGTATAGCATAAACTGGGGATTTTTGCACCATCTGCTTTCCGAATTGCATCTACATTTTACGGAATCTGTTATACCGCTTTTCCAAAAGCTCCTCTGTGTCCATTTTCTCGTACAATGAGAGGAATGTATCAATTGCCTGATCCATTTTCTCTCCCATATCTGTCATATTGGCTCGTGTAAGAGGCTCCTTTTCAGAAAAAACATGCTCCACAATACCAAGCTTTTTCAAATCACCGGCAGTAAGTCTCATCACCTGGGCTGCTTCCCTGGCCTTTCCTGCATCCTTCCACAAAATTGAGGCAAAGCCTTCCGGGGAAAGAACAGAATAGATGGAATTTTCCAGCATCCATACCTGATCAGCCACAGCAAGAGCCAGGGCTCCGCCGCTTCCCCCTTCTCCGATCACAATGGACAGAACAGGTACCTTAAGAGCAGATAATTCATAGATGTTTTCTGCAATCGCCTGCCCTTGTCCCCGTTCTTCAGCCTCCATCCCACAGAAGGCTCCCGGAGTATCCACAAAACAGATCACAGGTCTTTTGAACTTCTCTGCCTGCTTCATCAAACGCAGGGATTTACGATATCCTTCCGGCGAAACCATTCCAAAGTTTCTGGCAATACTGTCCTTTGTTCCCTGCCCTTTTTCCTGAATGATCACTGTCACAGTTTTTCCATGAAAGTTCCCTATTCCTCCGATCACGGCAGGATCATCTCCATATCGCCTGTCTCCATGCAGTTCTGTAAATTCGTCAAGTAACAGTGCAAGATAATCTTTCCCTGTTGGGCGTTCCTTATCCCTTGCAAGCTGAACACGCTCCCAGGCACTTTTATCCTGAAGCTTTTCTTCTTTCAGAACTTTTTTTCCCTGATATGCGCTTTTTGTATCCTGATGCTGATGCATGGACAACAGACGGGAAAGTGTAGATTTCATCTGTTTTCGATCAACGATCCCATCTAAGAAACCATGCTCCAGAAGAAATTCAGCCTTTTGAAAGCCCTTGGGCAATTTCTGTCCGATGGTCTGCCGGATCACTCTTGGTCCTGCAAAGCCGATCAATGCACCCGGCTCTGCCAGAATAATATCTCCCTCCATGGCAAAGCTTGCCGTAACACCACCGGTAGTAGGATTGGTAAGCACACTGATATAAAGAAGTCCGGCATCACTGTGCCGTTTCAATGCTGCTGAGGTTTTTGCCATCTGCATCAAAGACACAATACCTTCTTGCATACGGGCTCCGCCGGAGCAGGCAAAAATCACCACGGGAAGCCGTTCCCTGGTAGCCCTCTCCACTGCCCGGGTGATCTTTTCCCCTACTACACTTCCCATGCTTGCCATCATAAACCTGCTGTCACAGACTCCAAGCACTGTGGGATTTCCGTCAATTTCTGCCTTTCCGGTGTAAGGATGGCCTCATCCAGTCCTGTTTTTTCCTGAAGACTTTCGATTTTCTCTTTATATCCCTTGTAATGAAGAGGATTCTCCTGGGGCAGACCTGCATCCCATTCTTCAAAAGTCCCTGGATCTGCGATCTGCTGGACTCTTCTCCAGGCATGAACACGAAAATAATTGCCGCAATGAGGACATATATAATCGTTGTCCTTTACCTCTTCCACAAACACCGCTGACTTACATACATTACATTTTTTCAGGAGTCCTTCCGGAACCTCCGGCTTTACTGTTTCTGCTGTCAGGCTGCTATGGCCAACTGTCCGTTTAAATGTACAGTTAAATTTCATTTACTTTCACTCCCCCGATTTCATGGGTACTTAAAAATCCAACATTAAAATTACCGCTCTGGAAATCCGGATGACTGAGGATTTCAAACTGATAATCAATGTTTGTATCCACTCCCTGGATCACCACTTCCCCCAGTGCACTTTTCATTTTGGCAATCGCCTCTTCTCTTGTGCTTCCATGAACGATCAGCTTTGCAAGCATGGAATCATAATAGGGCGGTACTGTATATCCTGGATAAATACCTGTATCAATGCGGATTCCCTGACCGCCGGGAAAATGAAGATCTGAAATGGTGCCGGGAGAAGGCCTGAAATTCTTCTCCGGGTTTTCCGCATTGATCCTGCATTCAATGGCATGCCCCTGTACATGTACATCCTTCTGGCTGACCTGAAGCGGCAGACCGGAAGCGATGCGGATCTGTTCCTTTACCAGATCCATGCCAGTGACCCACTCTGTTACCGGATGCTCTACCTGGATCCTGGTATTCATTTCCATAAAATAAAAGTTCTCATCCTTTTCCAGAAGAAATTCTATAGTTCCTGCATTCACATAATGTGCTGCCTTTGCAGCCTTCACAGCTGCTTTTCCCATCTTCCTGCGAAGCTTATCCGATACAGCTGCAGAAGGCGATTCCTCGATCATCTTCTGATGATTCCGCTGGATGGAACAGTCCCTTTCTCCAAGATGGATCACATTTCCCTGCTGGTCTGCAAGGATCTGGAATTCTATATGTCTTGGATTTTCCACAAAATGCTCTATGTACATGGTTCCATCCCCAAAGGCCATCTGTGCTTCTTTCTTTGCAGTCAAAAAAGCTTTTTCAAACTCTTCCGGTGAGAAGGCTGTCCGCATTCCCTTGCCACCGCCGCCAAGGGCAGCCTTGATGATCACCGGATAACCAATCCTGTCAGCTTCCTTTTTTCCTGCATCAATATCCAGAACTGCCCCCTTCGTTCCGGGGATCACCGGAACACCAGCTGCTTCCATGGTGTTTCTGGCTTCCTGCTTGTTTCCAAGACTGCGGATCACAGAGGAGGGGGGACCCACAAAGATAATGCCGCACTTTTCACATATTTGTGCGAAACGGGCATTTTCTGATAAAAATCCAAAGCCTGGATGTATGGCATCTGCGCCGGTTGTCATTGTAGCACTGATAATGCTTTCCATATTCAGATAGCTTTCCGTTGAAGGACCAGGCCCTATGCAGACTGCCTGATCAGCAAGCTGAGCATGAAGGCTATCCTTGTCTGCCTCTGAATAAACCGCTACGCTCTCAATCCCCAATTCTCTGCAGGCGCGGATGATCCTTACTGCAATCTCTCCCCGGTTTGCCACCAGCAATTTTCGTATCATATTTTACCCCACCATAAATGTAAGCTGTGCTTTTACAGCAATCTTCCCGTCTACGGTTGCAACTGCTTCTCCCACTCCAAGCGGGCCTTTCTGCTTCACGATCCTGGTTTCCAGACGCATTTTGTCTCCAGGACGTACCTTCGTTTTAAACCGGCACTTATCAAGGCCTCCGAAATAGGCGATTTTCCCCTGGTTTTCCGGCTTTGACAGAATGGCAACCGCACCGGTCTGCGCCAATGCTTCCAGGATCAGCACCCCTGGCATTACAGGTTCCTGTGGAAAATGGCCTTTAAAAAAGTCCTCTCTGTAGGTTACGCATTTATATCCTACTGCAAATTCCCCCGGCTCATAATCTTCAATATAATCAACCAGAAGAAAGGGATGTCTGTGTGGAATGATCTGCTGGATCTGCTTCGTGTCTAAATAATTCATGCTTCCTCGATTCTGAACAGAGGGGTACCATATTCTACCGCCTGTCCGTTTTCAACCAAAACTTCTGCCACAATTCCTTCAAATTCACTTTCAATCTCATTCATCAGCTTCATTGCCTCAACAATGGCAAGCACCTGGCCTTTTTTCACTGTATCACCTTTTTTCACAAAGGGCTGGCTATCCTGGGAAGGAGCCGCATAAAATGTACCAACCAAAGGTGATGTCACCAGATTTCCGATTTCTGCCTCCTTCTCCAAGACAGATACCTTTTCTGGTTCAGGTGCAGCGCTGTATACGGTTTCCTTTTTATCTCTATCCCATTTAACGGACATTTTCTGTCCATTGTTTTCATATTCAAAGGATGATACTCCTGCGGCGTCTATTTTTTCAATAAGCTGCAGTATCTGTTCAAATTCCATGATCATTCCTCCTCATAGCGTTTTACCAGAAGAGAAGCATTATGGCCTCCGAATCCAAGAGAGTTGCTCATAGCATACCGAACCTGAGTCTGAACTGGTGCATCAATACAATAATCCAGATCCAGTTCCTCTTCTGTTTCTTTTGTTCCAACTGTCTGGTGTATAAAACCATCCAGAATTGATTTCACACATACGATAAATTCCACACCACCGGCAGCACCTAAAAGATGTCCTGTCATTGACTTGGTAGAATTGATCTTTACTTTATATGCAGCTTCTTTGAACGCAGCTTTAATGGCTCTTGTTTCAAACAGATCATTGTAATGGGTGCCTGTGCCGTGTGCATTGATATAATCCACCTCTTCCGGTTCGATCCCGGCCTCATGCATAGCATCCTCCATGGCCCTTGCAGCGCCTGCCCCGTCTTCCGCAGGAGAAGTGATATGGAAAGCATCTGCTGTAGCTCCATATCCCACAACCTCTGCAAGAATGTGAGCACCTCTTTTCTTGGCATGCTCCAATTCTTCCAGCACTACGATTCCTGCTCCTTCTCCCATTACAAAGCCAGCACGATCTTTGTCAAATGGAATGGAAGCCCGAAGAGGGTCTGAAGATGTGCTTAATGCAGTCAGGCTGGTAAAGCCGGCAATTCCCAAAGGACAGATACATCCCTCTGTGCCACCGGCCAGGATCACCTCTGCATCCCCATACTGGATCGCCCGAAAAGCATCCCCAATGCAGTGGCTTCCTGAAGCACAGGCAGTGACCACATTGGTACACTTACCTTTTGCCCCGATGGCAATGGAAATATTTCCGGCAGCCATGTTACTGATCATTTTGGGAACAAAAAGCGGATCCACCTTAGAAGGGCCTCTTTGGGAAAGCCTTTGCTGAGAGGCTGTCATAGCCTGTAAGCTTCCCACACCGGATCCTACGATCACGCCTACCCGGTATGGATCCTCCTGTTCCATGCAGATCCCGGCATCTGCCAGTGCTTCTTTTGCAGCTGCAACTCCGTATTTTGAAAATAATTCCATTCTTTTTGCAGCCTTAAAGTCCATATATTTTTCAGGTTCAAACCCCTTTACCTCTGCAGCCACCTTCACTTTATAATCTGTTGTGTCAAATCTTGTAATGCTCTGGATCCCCACTTTTCCGGCTTTGATACCTTCCCAGAAGGATTCTGCATCATTTCCAAGAGGTGTTACTGCGCCAAGTCCTGTGACCACTACTCTACGTTTCATATATGTTTGTCCTCACTTTTCCTACATTGCCATTCCGCCGTCAACCATCAGCACCTGTCCGGTAATATAACCGGCTTCCTCTGATGCAAAAAAAGCCGCTGCTACTGCCACATCCTGTGGATCGCCAAATCCGCCCATAGGGATCTGCGCCCAGATTTTTTCCTTCACCTGCTCCGGCAGAACCCGGGTCATGTCTGTGCAGATAAATCCGGGGGCAATTGCATTTACAGTGATTCCCCTGGATGCCAGCTCCTTTGCCGCTGATTTTGTCAGTCCGATCACCCCTGCCTTAGATGCCGCATAATTTGCCTGTCCTGCATTTCCTGAAACACCTACAATGGAACTTAAATTGATGATCCTGCCTTTTTTCTGCTTGATCATGGTTCTGGCAGCATGGCGGATACAATAGAATGTTCCTTTCAGATTAATATCCACTACCTTGGAAAAATCTTCTTCACTCATCCCCATCAAAAGGCCATCCTTTGTGATCCCTGCATTATTGACCAGAATATCAAGATGTCCCATTTTGCTGATCGTATCTTTAAACATTTCACCACAAGCCTGAAAATCAGCTACATTACACTGATAAATATGGGCCTGGCCTCCTGCCTGCAGGATCTCCTGCTGCACTTCTTCTGCTTTTTCCTTTGAGCCATTATAATTGATAACCACATAGCATCCTTCTGCTGCCAGCCGCAAGGCAATGGCACGCCCGATTCCCCTGGATGCACCGGTTACAAGGGCAACTCTTTTTCCGGTCATTTCTGTCCTCCTGTCATATCTCTGCTGCTGTTTTTTCCAGATCTTCCACAGTCTGTATATTAAAAGTCCTTACATTTTTATCTATCTTTTTTATAAAACCAGTAAGCGTCCTGCCTGGCCCGATCTCCACAAAAGTATCGATCCCAGCACAGATCATCTGCTCCACACTTTGCTGCCATCGAACGGAAGAAGAAATCTGTCTGGCCAGCAGCGGACGGATCTGTGCAGGGTCTGTTACATACTTTGCCGTAACATTTGTCACATAAGGGATCTTTAGAGAGTGGATTTCTGTAGTCTCAAGCACCTTTTCCAATTCCCTGCCTGCTGCTTCCATCATGGAGGAGTGAAAAGGGCCGCTGACTTTTAAAGGAAGGACTCTCCTTGCCCCTGCAGTTTTCAACTGCGCTGCCGCTATTTCCACTGCTGCCTTTTCCCCAGTGATCACAATCTGTCCGGGACAGTTATAATTGGCAATCTCCACTCCATTTATCTTTTCTGTAACTTTTTCGATCTCCGGTCCGGTCAGGCCAAGCACTGCCGCCATACTTCCCTTTCCTGCAGGAACTGCCTGCTCCATAAGGATTCCCCTCTTCCGTACAGTTACAGCTGCATCCTTCAGGCTGATTCCGCCAGCTGCTTCAATGGCACAATATTCTCCCAGGCTTAAGCCTGCCGTCACCTCCGGGATCAGGCCATATTCTTCTACTGCTTTTTCCATGGCAAGACAAGCCGTTAAAAGTGCAGCCTGTGTATATTCGGTAAGATCCAGCTTATCATTTTCTTCAAAGCAAAGCTGTGGCATGTCCAGATCCAGCCACTGGGATACCTGTTCAAACACCCTGGCAGAGGCCGGATATTTTTCATAAAAATCTTTTCCCATTCCTGTTTTCTGGGCCCCCTGGCCTGGAAATATAAATGCGATCCTACTCATAAACTGCTGTTCCTTTCAAAAGAGTTTCCGTCTCCTTCATCAGCTTTTGGATCAGATCCTGACAGCTCATTTCTTCTTTTATAAGTCCTGCGATCTGTCCGGACATAACGCTTCCGTTCTTCACATCTCCCTCTGTTACTGCTCTTCGTAAGCCTCCCAGAGTCAGCTGCTCCAGTTCCTCGAAAGGTGCGCCCTCAGCCTCTTTTTTCAGATATTCTCTGGTCATCTGATTTCTCAGTGCCCGCACCGGATGCCCTGTAGTACGTCCGGTCACTCTTGTATCTATATCTTTTGCTTTCAGGATCATATCTTTATAATTCTGATGCACCTGGCATTCGGTTGTTGCTACAAAACAGGTTCCCATCTGTACTGCCTGTGCTCCCAGCATAAATGCAGCTGCGATCCCACGGCCATCGCCGATACCGCCTGCTGCGATCACCGGGATCTGTACCCCATCTGCTACCTGAGGCACCAGTGCCATAGTGGTTGTCTCTCCCACATGGCCCCCGGACTCGCATCCTTCGGCTACCACTGCATCTGCCCCACACCGCTCCATACGTTTTGCCAGTGCCACAGAAGCGACTACCGGGATCACGCGGATCCCTGCTTTTTTTCCACATCTCCATATATTTTTCCGGATTTCCGGCACCTGTGGTAACTGCTTTTACACCCTCTTCTGCAATCACTTGTGCAACCTCATCTGCATAAGGGCTCATCAGCATTACATTTACCCCGAAAGGTTTATTTGTTTTCTCTTTTGCCAGCCGGATCTGCTCCCGCACCCACTGTGCCGGTGCATTGGCTGCTCCAATGATACCGAAGCCTCCTGCCTCTGATACAGCGGCTGCCAGATGATGCTCTGCCACCCAGGCCATTCCCCCCTGTATAATGGGATATTGTATGTCAAGTAAATCTGTAACCTTTGTTTTCATAACACTGTCCTTTGCCTTCACAATACTGTTTACTGTTTTTCCCTATACTGCCTCTTACTTTTCAAGTACTATTTCTTACTTTTCAATACTGTTTCTTACTTTTCCCGGTTCTGGATATAAGCTTCCACATCTCCGATTGTCTGGATTCCTTCCAGATCTTCTGTAGGAATCTCCACATTAAATTCCTCTTCCAGAGCCATAACCATTTCAAAAAGATCCAGTGAATCAGCTCCCAGATCCTCTTTAAAAGATGTGCTCTCTGTTAATGTTCCTGCCTCTGTTCCCAGTGATTCTGCTACGATTTCTTTAATTCTTTCTAACATGTTCTTTTCTCTCCTTATCATATTTTATTTCCACTCCAGCAGGCTTGCGCCATAAGACAGTCCGGCTCCAAAAGCCGCCAGGACCAGCTTATCCCCTGCCTTGAAACATCCTTTCCGGTTCAGTTCATCTAAAAGAATAGGGACGCTTGCTCCGGAAGTATTGCCATATTCCTGAATATTTACAGGAAATTTTTCTTCAGCTTCTCCAAGTCTTTTTGCCACAGACTGAATAATTCTTATATTAGCCTGATGCAAAATATAAAACCTTATCTCTTCCCCAGAAAGCTTTTCCTTTTCCAAAAGCTCCCTGATCACCTGTGGCACACAAGACACAGCAAACTTAAATACCTCTCTGCCATCCATCTCCATGTAGGTTTCCTGTGCATCCGGATGTTCCACATACTGCTTTTGATTTCTGCTGCTGCAGGTGAGGGCTCTACCCTTCTCCCCTTCTGAATGAGTGATCTGTGCATATCTGCTTTTCTCATCTGCCTCCAGGAAAACTGCTCCTGCACCATCTCCAAATAAAATACAGGTTCCCCGATCTTTCCAATTAGTAAGATTGGAAAGGCTTTCTGCCCCGATCACAAGTGCATTCCGGTAGATGCCGCTATTCAGATATGCCTGTGCTGTGTTCAGTGCAAAAAGGAATCCTGTACATGCACTGTTCAGGTCAAAGCAGGTGGCTCGAACTGCCCCCAGCATCTCCTGCACACTGCAGGCTGTACAGGGAAGGATCTCATTTCCTGAAATGGTCGCCACAAGGATCAGTTCAACTTCTTCCGGATCCACTTTGGCCTGCTCCAGTGCTCTTTGTGCTGCCTTTGCAGCCATCCTGGCAGTTGTCTCCTGCCATACAATATGTCGTCTTTCCACTCCTGTCCGCTCACGGATCCACTGATCACTTGTGTCCACCAGTTATCTGGACAATGCATCATTATCCAATATATGTTCCGGAACCCAGGAGCCTGTTCCTGTTATTCTTCCTGTCATAATGATTATTCCTGTTTTACTGTTTCATTATTTTGCAATTCAATTGTTTTTATTTCAAAATATTTTGATTATCAAAGTATATCATAATTTTGAATATTGTCAAGAAAAAAAATAGGCCGGAATATTTTGTATAACAAAAAAGATGGATACGGCTATTCTGCAAATTTCAAAATAACCATACCCATTCTTCTATTTATTGAGCTTCATCCCAGTAATCTTCCGCATCCTCAAAGCTGTCGAATTCATCTTCATGATCGTAGTAAAAGTCCTCAGGATCATCATAATCATATACGTCATACTCATCTTTTCGTGAGGAATTCCCACTCTTGCCGGACGAAGATCTTCCAGAGGATGAATATCCTCTTGAGTTTCCACTATAGCTGTTTGAGGAACTGCTTACATATCGTATCAGGTCCACCACCTCG
>NZ_JAYFUY010000043.1:0-17202 GCF_059933065.1 Blautia sp. HA3515
TCACTCGACTGAGATAAAATTTTTAATAAAGGTAGCCCTGTGTATTGGGGATGGCCCATACTTTTCAAGAGCCTGGATATGAGCCTGGGAACCATCTCCTTTATTGGAAGCAAAGCCATACTCCGGCATCACAGGATCGTATTCCTCCATCATCCGGTCCCTGGTAACTTTTGCCACAATACTTGCAGCGGCAATGGATACGCTTTTGGCATCTCCCTTGATAATAGATACCTGAGGAATCTCCACACCTGGGATCCTTACTGCGTCATTCAGAAGGATCTGGGGCTTTACAGATAATTTGCTGATCGCCTGACGCATCGCTTCATAGGTAGCCTGTAAGATGTTGATCTCATGGATACGTGCCACGGGCCTACAATGCCAAGCCCCACTGCCACTGCCTGGTCAAGGATCTGCTGATACAAGGCTTCTCTTTTCTTCGCAGAAAGCTGCTTAGAATCATTCAGATAAAGGATCTGGCAATCCCTGGGAAGGATAACGGCACAGGCCACTACCGGACCGGCAAGGGGTCCCCGTCCCACTTCATCAATTCCACACACATAACCCAGATGTTCGTATTTATGCTCATATACCTTCAGGGACTCTGTACGCACAAGCTCTGCCTGGTAAGCAGCCTCTTTTTTATGGTATTGCTCCAGAAGCTTCTGCACACCACTGCGGCTGTCGCTTCCATATTTCTCATAAAGTGCCGCCCATTCCTGCCGGCTGGCATTTTCAAATTCTCCTTTGATCTCCCCGATAGAACTCATGCTTTTTCCTCTTTCACCGGCGGCCACTCTACTGTGATCCTGCCCAGCCTGCCGGAACGAAAATCATCAAAAAGAATGCCAGATGCTTTTCCATAATCCAGCTCTTCTCCTCTTTTCAGACAGCCTCGCACTTTTGCAATGGCTTCCAGGATCTCCAAATCCATTCCTTCTTCCGGTACATCATATCTTTTATGAATGGCTCCCGGATAATACTCTCTTAAAAAACCGATCAGTTCCAGGGAAAGCTCTTCCATGTTCAGAATATCATCTTTAATGGATCCTACAAATGCCAGTCTTTTCCCTGTATCCGGATCCTCAAATTTAGGCCAGAGTATCCCCGGAGTATCAAGAAGCTCTACCCCTTTATTCAGACGGATCCACTGCTTCCCCTTTGTTACACCTGGCTTATTGCCGGTCTTTGCACAGGCTTTGCCTGCAAAGGTATTAATAAAGGTGGATTTGCCTACATTTGGGATGCCTGCTACCATGGCGCGGATCGGGCGGTTCTTGATCCCACGCCTTCTGTCTCTTTCGATCTTTTCCTTGCAGGCTTCCTGGATCACAGCCTGAATGGCCTTGATTCCTGCTCCATTTCTGGAATCCACCTTTACCACGTGAAAACCTTTTTCCTGAAAGTATTCCTTCCATCTTTCATTCTGCCTGTCATCTGCCAGATCTGCCTTATTCAAAAGGATCAGCCTTGCTTTATTCATTCCCAGCTGGTCAATATCCGGATTTCTGCTGGAAAGAGGCACTCTTGCGTCCACCAGTTCAATGATCAAGTCGATCAGACGGATATCCTCCTGCATCTGCCTTTTTGCCTTGGTCATATGACCAGGATACCAGTTAATATTGATTCTATTTTCACGATTATCCATTCTTATCATTCCATTCTTCCATTCATTTCAATCTTCAAAAATCACTCAAAAAAGCCCTCAAAATCATTCACATAAGCTTACAAATTCACTCAAAAAAGCCTATGGATTTCACAGGGTAAATCTTAAACCACAGTTTGCCGGTAATATATTTCTTATTTACCTTCCCGATGCTGCCATATCGGCTGTCCTCACTATTATTCCTGTTATCACCAAGCACAAAGTATTCTCCTGATTCCAGTGTGACCTGGGCTGGATGCCATCCCCGGATTACTGATCACAGGGAAATCCCTGCCCTCTTTGTAAGTCTCTCCATTGATCAGGATCTGCCCATCCACGATCTGCACAGTCTCTCCCGGAAGCCCGATCACCCTACGGATATGCAATGCTGCATCATCACTGGCATTTGTACGGAAAACGATCACATCTCCTCTTTTCGGGGAAGATACACGATAAATCACGCGATTCATAAAATATCTGTCTCCTACAGAGATGGTGGGCTCCATGGAGCTTTCCTGCATAGTCACAGACTGGAACATGGTGATCCCCACCAGTGCTGCAAAAGCCAGGGTCACAATAATTTCAAAAACCAGGCGCAATACCCCCCGGACCTTCTTATCTTCCAGTTTCTCTTTCGCTTCTGCTATAGATTTATTTTCTCTCCAGGTAGCCCGCCAGTTCTCCCATTTCTCCCTGGAGCGTTTCTTTCTTCTGTTTTTTAACATATTATTCAAATGCTCCTGTTTTTCGATTAGCTGTTACAGTATAACACACTGTGAACTGTAGAAGCAAGGAATCCGACAAAAAAATAACTGCCTCCGGAAATCAATCCGACGGCAGTCATTCTCATAATCAGGTATGGATTATCTGATGCGCTCTTTAACCTTAGCAGCCTTACCTACACGGTCTCTTAAGTAGTTAAGTTTTGCACGACGTACTTTACCGTGACGAATAACTTCTACACTCTTTACGTGTGGGGAATGAAGCGGCCATGTCTTCTCAACGCCAACACCATTGGAGCTCTTTCTTACTGTGAAAGTTGCTCTTGTGCTTCCGCCCTGTTTCTTTAATACTGTTCCCTCGAAAACCTGGATTCTCTCACGGTTTCCCTCTTTGATCAGTGCGTATACTCTTACAGTATCACCTACATTGAACTGAGGAACATCTGCTTTTAACTGTTCTGCTTCGATGTTTTTGATAATGTCGTTCATGTTCTTTCTCCTATTCTTCTATTGGATGTTCTTAATACACATGAGGTAACAGAGGACCATCTTTTTTCACAACATGATTGATTATACTATAGAACTCCTGCCATTGCAAGAGTTTTTTCTATGGTTTCACTATTATAATAAGCCGCCGGACAAGGGTTCCGACGGCTGTTATGGATTTGGATAGATTCAATATCATTATTTATTTATGCGTTCTGCTCTCCCGGTACAGTCACCATCTTGCGAACCTGAACCAGTGCTTTTGAAACAGCCGGAATAGAGATCAGGATCAATGTTATAACTCCCTCAGCAAGAATGTAGCTATAGTTGTAAACGATAGGATAAATAGCAGATAATGACTTCGGATAATTCTCAGGCATGTAGCTCATCCAGTACAAATATCCGCCCAGAACATGAAATGCACCTCTGGCAAGAATCGCTGCCACATATGCTTTCTGCAGGCCGTATTTCTTTGATTTTGAGAAAAATCCTGCAATACCCATAGCGCCAAATGCCAGGATATAATCACAGCATACCTGGAAAAAGCTAAGTACATATGGCTCCTGCAGGAACTGGAAGATACCATAAACAAGACCTGTCAGAATACCGATCTTAGGTCCATACCAATATCCAATGAGTACGATAAAAAGCATGCTGCATAAGGTCACAGAGCCACCAAATGGCAGAGAAAATACCTTAAGGTAAGATGTGGCATAAGCAAGGGCAAGTGCCACTGCACAGGTTACAAGCTGCTGTGTAGTCAGCTTTCCTGAAGAGCTTTTCTTATGGAAAAGCACAGCTGCGATCACTACCAGGATCACCATGGCAGCAATACTGGTTACATAGCCGGCAGTGGTCAGCCCACCATCAGCGGTTACTAAAAAATCCATCATTTGTTTTCCTCCTTACGTTGGCATTATCCAAATCAAGTTAAAAGGTCGAAGCCTCCGGTCACCGGAAGGATGTCCTCCCTGGTGATTGCTTCCTCTCAGCCTGCGCCTGCAAGCTCCCTTGGTTCGTTCTACAGTATAGCACACCCCTCCACTTCACACAACACAATTTTCACCCTCTGTAAAAGACCGTAAACGATAAATTGTTACTGTTCACTCCGTTCACAGCAACTTGGTCAAAATCCATTCCATATCACCTTCGGTGATGGGATTTTGCCCCGTATGTCTCGGGATTTTGCCATATACATGGCAAAACACCTCGCAGAATATTACCTGTGAACAGTAGCGATAAATTTCCTCTCATATCATATATTTTCCTTTCATATCGGATTTTACTTTACCTCTGAATTGTGATATTCTATTTTCTGGATAAAATGATTTTGATGTCAAAACGCCAAAATCATGAGAACACCGAACAGTTACACCATATATCATCGGATAAGGAGAGAGTAAAATGTCTTTAAAAATAGGAAGAAATGACCCCTGCTGGTGCGGAAGCGGTAAAAAATACAAAAAGTGCCACGAAGCATTTGATGAAAAGCTGGAACAAATGAAGCAAAAAGGTTATCCGGTACTTGACCACAACCTGATCAAAACCCCGGAACAGATTGAGAAGATCAAAGAAAGCTGTAAGATCAATATTGCCGTGCTGGATTACGTGGCTGAGCACATCCGCCCAGGCATTACCACCCAGGAGATTGATGACTGGGTACATGAAGAGACCATCCGCCACGGCGGGATCCCAGCCCCGCTGAATTATGAAGGCTATCCAAAGAGTGTATGCACCTCCATTGACCAGGTGGTTTGCCACGGGATCCCATCCACAGATGTAGTACTGAAAGAAGGAGATATTGTCAATGTAGATGTTTCCACCATTTATAATGGGTATTTTTCTGATTCCTCACGTATGTTCTGTATCGGAAATGTAAGCCCTGAAAAAGAAAAGCTGGTAAAGGTTGTAAAAGAATGTGTAGAGATCGGCATTTCACAGGTAAAGCCCTGGACACCAATCGGGAATATGGGGCACGCCGTTCACCAGCATGCGCTCGAAAATGGTTACTCAGTCGTAAAAGAAATCGGCGGCCATGGCATAGGATTGGAATTTCATGAGGATCCATGGGTAAGCTACACTTCAGAAGAAGGAAGCGGTGTACTGATGGTTCCAGGCACTGACGTTTACCATTGAGCCAATGGTAAATATGGGATCTGATGAAGTTTACACTGATGAGACGGATGACTGGACAGTGCGTACCTGTGACGGACAGCCTTCTGCCCAGTGGGAAGTCACCGTGCTGGTAACAGAAAGCGGATGCGAGGTGATCTGCTGGTAATGAACCATAAGATTCAATGTTTGATCACATCTGTTGATAATTTTAAGGATCCAAAGTTATTTCAGCAAGGACTGGCACTGCTTCCGGATTTCGGTTCCTGGAAGGAACGGAAAGAATCCATTTCCCGGCTGCGCCGCCAGGAAAGCCGTCTGGAAAGCCTTGGGGCAGGGCTTATGCTCCGTACTCTTCTTCTGAAAAAACAGTCTTCCACTGGAGGCTCTTTCTGTTTCCGAAAAGGGTAAGCCATTCCTGAAAGATCATGATTTTCATTTTAATCTTTCCCACAGCAACGGGTACGTAGTCTGTGCTTTTGGCTCTGCCCCCTGTGGGATCGATATCCAGAAGGAAAGGGAAGACCGTTCCAATATCGCCCGTATTTTCTTTACTGAATCTGAATATGCCCTTGTACAGGAACATGGTGTCTCCATGTTTACAAGGATCTGGGCGCTAAAGGAAAGCTATGTAAAATATAAAGGGGAAGGGTTTATCCCCTCCCCCTGAAATCCTTTCAGGTTTATCCCGGTTCTTATGACATCCTTTCTGATGATTCTAAATGGGGCCGGCTTTCCACCTGTATTTCTACTATATATTCTGCGGACAGAACCTGCCAGGCCCGGGAATTTGCATTTGATGATTACCGGATCGCTGTATGCTCTGCACTTGCCACAGAGCCTAATATCCACCGGCTTTCTACGGAATCACTCTTGGGCATTATCTGATGAAGCCTGATCTGCAGTCATAATGCTGCTCAGTTCATCGATCATCTCATCATCCTTCAGACGGAACTTAACTTCTACACGACGGGAAGCATCCTTGTCTACATTGCCATCCGCATCCAGGATAGGATTGGCCATGGAATGACCGTTGACTGTAAGATAATCCTGCAGATCAATTGTCTGGTCAGATGTAAGAAATTCTCCCTGGATTTCCAGCAGATACTGGGCAACTGCCAGGGATCTGCGCTGGGAAAGCTCCAGGTTATAAGCATAATCTCCATCTGTATCAGTATAACCATCAATAATGATCTCTGCCAGATAAGACTTGTAGCTGTCTTCCAGAAGTACCTTGCAGTAAATCGGCAGAACACTGCGAAGGGCTGTCTTTCCCTCTTCTGTAAGCTCTGCATCATCATAAGCAAAAAGGACGCTGGCATCCAGTGTTAATGCTCCTGTCTGGGAATCAATATTTACATTCAGGTTATTCTTGGCAAATTCCTGCTGCAGGGACTCAACAACCTCTGCCTTTACACCGATGATATTATCGATCTTGGCCTGCTGGGTGCTGATCAGCTCGAGTTTTCTCATCCAGATCCACCTGCTGCTGTGCCAGGGCTGCTTCCTGTTCCTTAAGCTTCTGTGCCTGCTCTGCCAGCTGCTGTGCCAGGGCTGTCAGCTTCTCATCCTGTGTCTTCAGCTTTGCATCCTGATCGTCCAGGGTATTCTGCTGTGCAGTGATCTCAGCAATATAATTGGCCTGCATCTCATTCTTCTCTTGCTGCTCTTTAATACTCTCGTCATAACTCTTCTGCGCCTGGAAAAGGGTTACGCACATGATCAGTACGAAGAGAAGCAATACACCACACATCATATCGGAATAGGAGCGCCAGATATTAAAGCTTCCATCCTCTGATTTTCTTTTCTTGTGCATGATTCTCTCCTTTATTTAAATAAACCAAATTTTCCTTTCTGTGCTCCTTTGGAAAGCTCTTTGATATTCCTGGAAATCTCCTCCAGAACTGCCTGCTGGTCTGCTGCCTGCTGCTCCATCAGCTTCTCCATTCTGTCCATGGCCTCCTGGCTGCTGCCGCCGCTCATCAGGTAAACACTTCTGTCACCTACTGCCGAAAGCTCAGAAAGCAGTCTGCGTACCTGTTCCATGGTCTTATAGGACTGCTGCTGATATCTGGTAAATTCCTGAAGCTCTCTGCCCAGCTGCTCAACAAGCCTGCTGTTTGATACCAGAAGATCTGTACCAGCCTGGTTGGATGCAGTAGCCTTCTCCATACCAGCAGCTGCTGTCTCCACATATTTCTGCATAGCCTGGTTACATGCTACCCAGAATTTGGCTGCAGACTTCTCTGCATCCTTCATATAATCTACCACATGCTGATAATCCTGCTGCTGGATCTTCTGGATCTCCCGGTTCTCCTGGGTAATCCTTGTAGCTGTATCCAAATAGCGGCTGGAAATACCTCCAAGCTCTGTAACCATATCCCGCATAGCCTTTTCCTGCTTCTCATAGGACTGGCCCAGCTGCTGGCTCATGGTCTGATAAAGTGCAGTGGTATAGGCTGTATTCTCCTTCTGTGCCTGCTTCAGGCTGGCAAGAGCCTCATTAAATCCGGAAAATTCCGTGTCAAAAGATCCGCGCATCTGCTTCAGGAACTCCTGAAGGATATCCCTTACAGCATCCTGCTGACATCTTGTCACAGACGCCACCAGCATATCCAGAGAATCATTCATCTTCTGGAAGGTAGGTGTGATCACCTTTTCAAAGCTGTCTGCCATCTGCACAGAAAACTGCTCTGCCATCTGGGCCATAGCCTTTGTCTGCATCTTCTGGCTGGAAAGGAGAAGATTCCTGGCTTCATTCTCAGCAGTGGGCATCACGTATGCATGGAACTTCTCAAGGAAATTCTGAAGATTCTGAGACATAAAGGAATATTCCCTCTTCATTCCCCAGGAATAAGTAATGGAAAATGCAATACCATAAATAGATGTAAGGAATGCTACCTTAATACCATCTACCAGTGAAGATACGGAAGTTGTCATAGCCTCATAATTGGTAGGCTGGAAATTGTTAAGTCCCCATACAAGGCCAATGAAAGTACCTAAAATACCAAGGCTGGTAAAAATATCCGGTACCATCTCCAAAAGTCTTTTATGTATATGGATATCCAGTTCATCATCATTGATATACTCTTCAATATCCCCAATGCCTTCCTTGCTCTGGCTGATGCTTTCGGAGAAATTGCCCATCTTCTTGTCAAGGTAACGGTCATCAAACAGCTCGTCCAGATATGCCAGATTCTTGGTGTCTGTCTTACCAGGGGTCTTAAAAATATTTGTCAGCTCATCTGCCGCCCTGTGAAAGGCTTCTCCCAGATTGTCCATACGAAACATACCGCCAAACAATGTGATCATATAGATCACGGACATTGTACCAAGGAAAATAAAATTATAGATTAGTACGCTGGGTGTTCCCTTTGCAACGTAGACAGTCATCCCGGCTGCAGCTGCTAACACCAGCACAAACAGAAGTGTATTTGTTGTCTTTTTTGCCATGTTGTACCTCCTTTTGGCTGCTTTTTATGGTAAAGATGCTAAAAACCACATTTTTTATCATAATATCACAAATTCCAAAACAGGACAAGGTATAACAGTGAAAAAGGAATTTCTGCCTTTTCAGGCAAAAATCCCCTTTTCCTAATTCTCTGTTTTTAATTCTCTGTTTTTAACTCTCTGTTCTTAATTCTTTATGCTTTATGAAGCATTTCTGCCATCAGGCATAAACCTTGTCTTCTTCCAAAAAACGCGCATTTTTGTCTTTTACTTCCACCAGATTGATACTGCAGTTCGGCGGCACACAGCCATGCCAGAAATGCTCCGGATCCGGATATAGATTCTGTAAAAGAGCCCTTACTGCACATCCATGAGAAGAAACAAGGATGGTTTTATCGGAAAGCTGTGGATCACTTGTTTTTTCCAGCCAGAAATCCCTGGTTCTTGCAAGTACATCCTTCAGACTTTCTCCTCCTTTTGGCTTCTGGAAGTGAACAGGATCATTAAAAAATACTTCCATCTCCTTGCTGATCGCATGACCGTCTTTGTCCAGCCACACTACGCCCTCCAGAACACCAAAGTCAATCTCCTGAATCCTTTTATCCAGGATCATGGGAATCTTTCGTTCTCCAAGTACTGCCTCAGCTGTCTGTCTTGCACGAAGGAGGGGACTTGAAAAACAAAGGTCAAATTTCACATCCTTCAATGCTTCCCCGGTCCGCCTGGCCAGGGAAATCCCGGCTTCATCCAGGGAAATATCTGCGCTTCCCTGGATCTTATGAAGATGATTCCATGTTGTTTCCCCATGGCGGATAATATACATCAGCATCAGCTTCTAAGCTGGATCCCAAGATCCTCAAGTCCGTTCAGGATCTTCTTCATCGCTGCCGAGATCTCACTTTCCTCAAGAGTCTTGTCATTAGCTCTAAATACAAGAGAGTATGCCATGGACTTATAACCTGCCTGGATCTGGCTGCCCTCGTATATATCAAACAGCTGGTAGCTTTCCAGGATCTTTCCGCCTCTCTGGATCAGTACATTCTCAATCTGGCCTGCCAGAACCTGATGAGGCACTACAAGACTTAAATCACGGGATACTGCCGGATATTTGGCAATTCCTGTGTATTTGTGGTTAAATCCTGCAAATTCCAGAACACTTAAGATATCGATCACAGCAATATATGCCCTTTCACCAATGCCATAGGCATCTGCTGTCAGAGGATGCACTTCTCCCAGATATCCTACTTTCTTGCCTTCATAAATCATATCTGCCTGACGTCCTGGGTGAAGGTACGGCTTCTTGCTCCTGGAGGCACATCAATACTCTACTGTCTCCTTCTCTTCATGCCTGCTTTTTCAAAAAATTCCTCGGCATACACCCTTCATATCGAAGAAGTCACCTTTGCCATACATTCCAAGTGTAAACAGTGTACGCTCATCCGGAAGCTCCGTAAGAGGAAGTGCTTTAGGAAGATAAACATTTCCCAGCTCATACAGTCTTACATCTTTATTTCTCCGGTTATAATTGGTAGCCAGTGAAGAAAGCATACCGTTTAAGGTGCTGGTACGCATAATGCTGTAATCCTCGCCCAGCGGATTGCTGATGGTAATGGCGCTGCGAAGCATATGATCTTCTGGCAGACGCAATTTATCAAATACCTTAGGACTTTCAAAGGAATATGTCATTCCCTCTGAGAATCCGCAGTACTCTGCAATATCCCTTGCAACACTCTCAATGCGAAGCTTAAACGGAAGTCTTCCTGTAGTAGCTTCTCCAGTAGGAAGTGTAGTAGGGATCTTGTCATATCCAAAGAATCTTGCAACCTCCTCAGCCACATCTGCCATACAGTGGATATCCTGCGGAAGGTAGGTGCGACCATCTCGTCAGAAGCTTCATCATAGGTAAGCTCTACTTTTGCAAGGTAGCCAAGCATTTCCTCTTTTGTAAGGCTGGTGCCCAAAAGTGCATTAATACGGTCAGGCTCAAATTTGACCCTGGAAGGAAGACGTACTTCGTTACATACATCTACCATACCGCCTACAACCTCTCCTGCTCCCAGTTCTTCCATCAGCTGGCATGCACGGTCAATGGCTGCCTGTGCATTGTTTGGATCCAGGCCTTTCTCGAATTTACCTGGATAATTGCTAATTCCTTATCTTCTTAGAGGACAGACGGATATTTGTTCCGTTAAAGCAGGCTGCCTCAAAAAGAACAGTGTGAACATTGTCTGTGATCATAGAATTTTCGCCACCCATGATACCTGCAATGCCAACAGGCTTTTTACCGTCACAGATCATCAGAACAGAATCATCCATGGTGCGCTCTTGTCCATCCAGAGTAACAAACTTCTCGTCTTTTGCAGCTCTGCGTACAACGATCTCCCTGCCTTCAATGTGCTCAAGATCGTAAGCATGCATTGGCTGTCCATATTCTTCCATTACATAATTTGTAATATCTACCAGATTATTGATAGGACGGATCCCATTGGAAGCAAGACATCTCTGCATCCACTTTGGTGAGGTCTGATCTTAACGTTTTTTACCACTCTTGCACAGTATCTGGTGCAAAAGCTCCGGATCCTGTACCGTTACTTTTACATAATCAGAGCATTTTCATGATTCCCTGTAGCCTTCACTTCCGGAGGGCAGAATTTCTTGTCAAAAGTAGCTGCTGCTTCTCTTGCAATTCCCAGTACTCCATAGCAGTCCACACGGTTGGATGTGATCTCATATTCAAAAACCACATCATCAAGGCCAAGAGCTTTGATGGCACTTTCCCCTACTTTTGCATCTTCAGGGAAAATATAGATACCATATTCCGGTGCTTCCGGATACATTTCACGGCTGCTGCCCAGTTCCTCGATAAAGCACATCATACCACAGGACTCTACCCCACGAAGCTTGCCTTTTTTGATCTTAATCCCACCAGGAGTCATCTTTCCATCATGACCTCCGGCCACTCTTCCTCCGTCCAGAACAACCGGAACCTTATCCCCTTCTTTTACATTAGGAGCACCAGTAACGATCTGTATGGTTTCATTACCAATATTCACCTGGCAGATGATCAGTTTATTCTGACATTGGTGTCGTCAATCTTTGTGATCTGTCCGATCACGATCTTATCCAGGTCAGCATCCAGCTTTTCAAAGCCTTCTACCTTTGTTCCTGAAAGAGTCATTGCATCTGTATATTCCTGTGCTGTCACATCCAGATCCGGCACATACATTTTTATCCAGGATAATGAAGTATTCATCTGTATATTAACCTCCGTTTACTATGGTTTCCCTTTTTAGAACTGTTTTAAGAATCGGATATCATTCTCATACAGCAGACGCATATCATCGATCTCATATTTCAGCAATGCGATACGTTCCAGACCTACACCAAATGCAAAGCCTGTATATTCATCCGGATCAATCCCGCACATACGCAGCACATTAGGATGAACTGTACCGCAGCCAAGGATCTCTATCCAGCCGGAGCCTTTGCAGAAACGGCAGCCCTTGCCTCCGCACTTAAAGCAAGAAACATCCACCTCTGCACTTGGCTCTGTAAACGGGAAATGATGAGGACGGAATTTGGTCTTAGTTTCCGGTCCGAAAAGCTCCTTGGCAAATTCCTCCAGTGTTCCCTTAAGATCTGCAAAAGTAATATTTTTATCCACAACAAGACCTTCGATCTGATGGAAGGATGGTGAATGGGTAGCATCTACTTCATCTGAACGGAATACCCTTCCAGGTGCGATCATACGGATAGGCAGCTTACCCTTCTCCATAGTACGTGCCTGTACCGGAGAGGTCTGGGATCTGAGCAGAATGGAGTCTGTAATAAAAAATGTATCCTGTTCGTCTCTTGCCGGATGGTCTTCCGGAATATTCAGCTTTGTAAAGTTATAATCTGCATATTCCACTTCCGGGCCTTCTACTACCTCATAGCCCATTCCAATAAAGATACGCTCTACCTCTTCCAGGGCAATGGAATTGGGGTGACGATGTCCCAGCTTTGCTCTTTTTGCAGGAAGAGTCACATCGATCACTTCTGCTTTCATTTTCTCTTCACGGACAGCTTCTTCCAGTTTCTGCTTGGACTCTTCCAAGCAGAGCCTCGATCTTGGCTTCTTGTCTCATTTACAAGCTGTCCTACCTTTGGACGTTCCTCCTGGCTTACATCCTTCATGCCCTTTAAAATCGCTGTCAATTCACCTTTTTTACCAAGATATGCCACTCTGACTTCATTTAATTTGTCCAGGCCTTCTGAATCTTCGATTCTTTTCCTGGCAATTCTCCAGCCAGTTCCTGGAGTCTTTCTTTCATATCCATAACCTTATCTCCTTTTTTGGTTTTTAAGCACATATGGGAAACTTCTACGTAATGTTTAAATTACATAAAAAAAGCCCCATCCCAAAAGGGACGGAGCATACTTCCGCGGTACCACCCTGATTCCTGTTGTAAACAGGCTCTCTGATCTGTTTAACGCACAGCTTACGTCACTTCCTACTGTCTGATCACCTAACCTCCAGTACCATCCTGGGACTGGGTCTTATCATGACGACCAGTATACTTCAGAAATGCGGCTCCAGTGGGAAACTGAGAAACGATCTGAACTTAAGGGGGCTTACAGCCGGTGGCTCCCTCTCTCTGTAAGAAAATCATTTCCTGAAACACTTTCTATGCCTTTTCATGTTACTGTCCACAGCAACTTTTCATCATTTCATACTATGCCACACCACTTCTCATCTGTCAAGAGGGATCTTTCTCTTTCCCTGCATCAAAGTTACCTTTCTCTATATCAGCAACAGGCTTCTCTTTCTCTATATCAGCAATAGCCTTCTCTTTCCCTGCATCAGAAAGAGCTTTTTCTTTTCCATCATCATTTTCTGCTTTTTCTCTGTTCAGCATCTCCCGCATGGATGCCTGTGCCATCCTGAACTGCTTTTCAAAGTAAGCATTGATCTCTGCGCCACACAGTACAAGATACATACAGCTATACAGCCAAAGCATCAGCATGATCAATGCTGTCAGGCTTCCGTACATATTGCTGATATTTGGAAAAATCTCAAAATATAAAGAAAAGAAAAACGAAAAAACAGACCACCCTACTGCGATCATAAGTGCTCCCGGTGCCTGGCTTTTCATGGTTGCCCGCCTGTTTGGAAGGACTTTATAAAGAAACAGGAACACAAGAAAAAGCACACCAAAAACCAGCAGAGTCCTTGCCCCGATAATACTGCCGATCAGCTTTCCAAGTACTGGTATATATTTGGAAGATGCTGCCTGGATCTTATTGCCAAGTACAAGAAGCAGCAAAGAAACGATCAGTGCCACTCCGAAAAGCAAAGTATATAGAACTGCATAAATCCTGTTCAGCAGCCAGTTACGTGTCTCCTTCACATGATAGATGGTATTCAAACCATTGGTAAGGGACTGCATGGCTTTTCCTGCGGACCATAAAGCCAGAAGTGCGGAAATCGGCACAACTGCAGCGCTTCGGTTATATACCTCTGCTACGATCAACAGCACGAAATTCTGAAGACTTTCCGGCATAAATCCACGGATCGCATCACTGACCACATTGTAGGTCAATGGTGTATATTGTATCAGAGTTGTTAAAAAAAGCAGAAATGGAATAAAGGACATGATCATAAAGTAGGCAGCCTGTGCAGCATAGGCTCCCACATGATCCCCATTGATCCGCTCCACAAACCCTAAAAGCAGCTTAGGGATATTCTGTTTTTCCTTTTTCTCATCCATACATCTGCTCCTGAAAATTTTCTTGTATCATATCATGAAATAATTATTCTGACAAGAGAGCCGCCTATCAGCAGTTAATCTGTAAGCAGCCTATCGGCAATTAATCTGAGAGCAGCCTATCGGCTGGTAATCTGAATTTCATTGAAAAAATATTCCAGGATCTCCCTCCAGGTAAAACCTTCTGCTGCCATCTGATCTGCCCCGCTCTGGCTCATTCCAACTCCATGTCCATATCCCTTTCCCCGGATGTATACTACACTGCCTGCCTTCTGCTCCATGGTAAAATATGCACTTGGCAATAGGTTTCCGCCAGCTGTTGTGCTGCCGTCATGCTGGATGATCTGGCAGCCTGCCGGTGTGAGGAAACTTCGCACATCGTATTCTCCTTCTACAAGAAAGCTTCCAAGATCTGTATTTACAGTCAATCCTGTAACTGCACCGCTTTCACTTTTCTTTGTGACAAGCAGCCCCTGCAGCTTTCCCTTGTTGTACAAGGCTGTACTGTCCGCAAGCTTTTCCCAGGGAATATCCACTTTCCAGCTGCCCCAGGGCTGATCCTGATCAAACCTGCAGGCAACGCTTTTCAGATATGGAGCAGCACTGTCTGCTCCCCAGATCTGGTCTGTACTGGTTGTCCCCGCAGAGGTTGAAAAATAATATGCCTGGATCAGTTCTCCATTGTGTGTCATGACCTGCCCTTTTGTACATGCCACTGCATCGTCCGTGGTTTCTGCCTGCGCCTGATTCTGATAAACCTGAAAATTTACACTGTCATCTACATCTGCCCCATATTTCTCCAGGCAGCTATCTTCCATCTGTTTCCATGCATAAGTTCTGGCACAAACTGCCTGAGCCTTCAAGGCCTCCTGATGATAGGAAGAAGGCATTTCACTTGGTACCACCCCTTCCAGATAAGTTTCCAACGACAGCTCATTGATCAAATACAATGCTTCCTGATTTTCGGCCTTCTTGATCTTCAGTATCCCCTTGTAGGTAGGATTCCCATAATTTCTCTGTATGGATGTGACAGTGATCCCTTCGTCTCCTCCATCCAGCGTTATGATTTCCCCTGGTTTTCCCAGATCTTCCGCTGTATAGGATACCGCTTTCCCCTGGATCAGCACAGATACTTTAGTATGCTGGTAAGTATCATACCCGGAATCCATAAGCAATACCCGGATCTTTGGCTCCACCTTTTCTGTTTCCCTGGTTGCAGGCTGCTGTGTGATTTGGATCATGTTTTCCTTTGTGTTTGTTTGGATTATTTTTTCCTTTGTGTTTGTCTTCATAGCTTCCTGCGCCTTGTCTTTCAGGCTTTCATCTTTCATATGGATCAGAAGTGCTTCACCTGCAAGCATCAAACAGGCAAGAAGAGAAACTGCAAACATGATCTTTTTGTATGTTTTTCCTGATATTTTATGCATAAAAAAGGCTCCTCATATACCTAGTATATGAAAGAGCCTTAGAAAATAGAATGTGTCCTTGCACACTCAAATCATTTTACACGGAAAGCAAAAGTAGTTACAGAGGAATATAACTGCCCTTCCTCCAGGATGGGAGAATGGAAATTCTCTACATTTACAGCATTTGGTTCTACCTGCGTTTCCAGGCAGAAGCCATTCCTCTTGGTATATGTATGATCACATTTGCCCTTGATCGGCGGCTGGATAAAATTGCCTGCATAGAACTGAACACAGGGACAGTCAGAAGCCACATCCATCACAATACCGCTTTCCTGGCAATAGGCGCTGGCGATCAGACGGCAGTTCCCTTTTGCATAGTTGTCTGTCACATAATTGTGGTCATATCCGCCGGTAAAGTGAAGCTGCTCAAAGTCCGCCTCAATGTCCTGTCCGATCCTCTTGAGGATGATTAAAATCCATAGGAGTACCCTCTACAGGAGCGTATTCACCGGTAGGAATCGACTCCCGATCTACAGGCGTATAGAATTTGCTGTGGATGGTAAGGAACTGATCCAGCACATCTCCACTGCCTTCCCCGCCAAGATTGAAATAGGAATGATTGGTGATATCGGCACCTGTATCTCTGTCACAGATCCCTGCATAATGGATACGCAGCTCATTTGCATCTGTAAACTCGTATTTTACGGATACCTTAAACTCTCCTGGGAAACCATTCTCATTGTCCGGACTGACCCTTGTAAAAGTAACCGACTGCTTCTCCTGGGAGATCTCTGTAGCCTTCCACATTTTCGTTTCAAATCCATCAGGACCACTGTGCAAATTATTCCCGTTCTCATTGGCAGCAAGTCTGATCTCCTTACCAAAAAGATTGAACTTCGCACCACCGATACGGTTGCAGTTACGTCCTACCACAACACCGAAGAAAAACGGATTCTCCTCATACTGCTTCACATTATCAAAACCAAGAACAACATCTGTAAGCACACCATCCCTGTCAGGCACACATACCTTTACCAGAACTGCTCCCAGCTCTGTAACCTCCACATAAGCACCGGATGCATTCTCAAGATGATAGATCAGCACATCCTGGCCTGTTGAAAGTTCACCGAATTTTCGTTCTGTTACGCCCATCTTCTTCCCTCCTGCGAATCAATAAAAAAGAAGCCGCTGCACAGGCTCCACTTACTGTGTATGCCCATCATGCAACGGCCCTGTAATTTTCTGTAGGTCCCAGAATGCCGTTCCCTTCTTTTTGACGCCTAGCCTGCGGCCAGGTGGGTGTCCCTCAACAGTCCTTCTGCCTACCACAGCGAGAGGTCTGACATCCAAACTGCGATCTTGGAGTCCCTTAATGTCAATGTAGGTTCAAAAATAAAAGGGTGCTCGCACATTCCAGGATACTGTTTCTTTTCTGAAATTCATTATACTCTAGTATATGCCCTTTTTCAACAGAAAATACAAGTATTTTTATGTTTTTTATGACTTATTGCACAATTTGCTGACAATCCTTATAATAGATTCTTCTTAATTGATTCTATTGATTCTTTTAACTGATCCCATTTAATTTCTGGTACAAATCCTTTGCATAGGTGTCTGTCATACCTGAAATAAAATCT
>NZ_JAYFUY010000044.1:0-23360 GCF_059933065.1 Blautia sp. HA3515
CGGAAATTCTTCCCGTCAAAGAGAATCGGCGCACACCGTTCCAGAATACGGTCATAGATACGGGCGTGGGCCAGATCAGGCGGTTTTTTCAGCTCGGACAGTTTCAAGTTTGTTGTGATAATCATGGGCCTGCGGCTGCGATAGCGGCTGTCGATGACGAAAAACATCTGCTCCATAGCATATTCGGTACTGCGCTCTACACCCAGATCGTCAATGATAAGCAGGTCGTACTCGTCAAAGCTGGCAATAAACTCCGACCTGTCCTCAGAGAACATCCCGGTCAGGCGGTTCAGAATGGTGGGGAAGTTTGTCATCAGCACCGGCACATCCTGGTCAAGCAAAGCGTTGGCAATACATCCGGCGAAGAAAGACTTGCCGGTTCCCACATCTCCAAACAGCAAAAGCCCGATATTGCTCTTATATGCCTCCTTCCAGTTCTCCACATAGGCGCGAGCCTTGTCCATCAATGGGTTTTCGCCGTTGTCGTTGGCAAAGGTGTAGTCATAGAGATAGCGGTCTTGCAAGCCCTGTGCCTTTCGGCGTTTGATACGCTCCATGCGGCGCTGCCGTTCTTCAAGCAGCCTTGCGCTGCTCCTCAGCCTCCCGCTGGCACTGGCAGATGCAGCGCGGCATAAAGTAGCCGGATTTCCCGAAGCATGGCACAACGGTCTGCCTCTGGCCGCCGCATTTCTTACAGTGAATGAGCCCGTCTGCCGGGTCTACGGTACTCGTCCTTCGGCCAGTTCCATACCGACGGCTGCCTTGTCAATCAGCGCCCGGATTTCTGCGGTAATCTCCATCATACGGTTTCATCCTCCTTTACGCTGTAATCCCGGTTGCGGGTGGGCGGGGCCGCCTTTTTCGCGTCCCTCACCGGCCCAGCGCCGGATGGTGGCGGCATGGCTCTGATACCGCTTGCCGGTAGAAGCCATGTACTCGGACAGCTTTTCGATGTACTGGCCCCATACAGTGGGAAAGCTGGCCTGTAAGTCTGCCAGTTCCACCGTGCGTCAGGAAAACATTCATCGAGGTAACGGCCATAGGCGTGGGCGGGGTGTCCCTTCTCTATCTCTCTCTTTATCTCTATCTCTTTCTCTAACTCTATCTCTATCTCTGGTGGACGAATGTCGGACGAAATGTCCAACCTTTGTCCGGGGCGCAGAAAGCGCCTTATTTTGAAGCCTTGCAGCCCGCTTTCGCTCGGCCTCGGTAGAGGACTGGCCTATTAAAAGTTCGATGTTGCTCATGTAGAATGTGCCGCTGTCCAGCACCTCCACAAGACCCAGCTTCAAAAAGATCTGCAAGGCTCTCTCCACAGTGCCGATCTGCTGGCGGGTAATGGTGGCGATCATCTGCGCAGTGTAAGGAATGTCCTCGTCAAGTTGAAGCCGTCCGCCATGTTTCAGCGATTTCAGATACAGCTTGAGCAGAATGTTGGAATACAGCACACCATCCTGCATACTTTCCAGCAGCACGATGGAATCATCGTCAAAATAGTTTTCTTTGAGTTTCAGGTAATAATATTTTCGGTTGTCTGACATAGGGTTCCTCCTTGGGGTTTCTCTTGGGATTCTGTACGCATTTTAAGGCCGTTTTAGGGGTCAGAGGATAAATCTATCAGCCTGCCTTTGACACCCTCGAAAAAAACCTTGATTTACAAGGGTTTTTCAGCCCCTAAAGCGTGACATTTCTCCCGTTGTTTCCGCTTGCGCTTTGCGGCGTTGATCCGCTTCATGCGTGCGGCACATTCCGGGCAGTATTTGGCCCGTTGTTGGAACCTGGGGTAAACAGCGCCCTACATACGGCGCATTTCTTTGCATTCAGCCGGTGGAACAGCGCCGTTTCCAGTTCCTTATCCTGCGGCAATACCGCCGCCCGAAACCACCTGCACAACAGGGAGTAGGAAATAGACTGGACACAGACACATTCCTCCCCATCGTCCAGGGCGATACAGTTTCCGTCGATGTAGTTACAGCACTCATGCACCAGCCTCCGCACTCTGCGGTACTGGCGGTAATCCATGACGGGGATAGGTTCAGACTTATTGTTCTTCATAAATGATTTCTTTCATAAAGTCGGTAACCTCCTTAAATGAATTTATTGTTAAATATTCGTGCAAAGTATTGTTTTCTTCGTGCAAATGGCATATACTATAATTGCCAGCAGAAAGGGGTTGATCGTATGGCTGGAAATACCACAAACATCAGTATCCGCATGGACGCAGATTTGAAAGCGCAGGCGGACGCACTGTTTACTGAACTTGGCATGAACCTGACTACGGCGTTTAACATCTTTGTGCGCCAGTCGCTTCGTGAAGGCGGCATTCCCTTTGAGGTAAGGCTGGAACAGCCGAACAAAGAAACGGTTGCTGCCATGCTGGAAGCGGAAAGGATTGCAAAAGACCCGTCTGTAAAGGGCTACAATGACCTTGACGAGTTATTTGCTGACCTGAAAAGATGAAAGAAACCAAATATACCGTCAAGTACACGACCAGTTTCAAAAAAGACTACAAACGAGCCATCAAGCGTGGCTTGAAGATTGAGGTGCTGGAGCAGGTCGTAGCGTTGCTGGCGATGGGCGAATCGCTGCCGGATAAGAACCGTGACCATGACCTGTCCGGCGATTGGGCAGGCCATCGGGAATGTCATATTCTCCCGGACTGGCTGCTTGTCTACCGCATAGAAGATGATGTTCTGGTGCTGACGCTGGCCCGCACCGGCACACACAGCGACTTGTTCGGCAAATAAACAGTCTGCCGCCGTATGGGGAAACCTGTACGGCGGTTTTTCTGTGTGCAAAAGTATGTCGTGAAATGCGACGCACTTGACAGGGGTATGCCAAAATGCAGTATCCTTTACCGATCCGGCTCCCGGTCGTGAGGCTTGTCCCGTTCCTGTCTGGACAGCTGCTCGGCGGTTTTGCGGAGCCGTTCCACTGCTTTCAAATCCTCCCGCATGGATTTCATGGCAAGCGTGTCCGTCTGCTTTCCAGCGGCCAGCTGGTCAATTTCCCGCTGCCATGCCTTCGGGGTGATTGCCTCACCGCTGTCTTTCAGTTCCTTTAGATACCGGGCCGCTGCGTCATAGAGGATCAGTTCCCGGCTGTGGCACTGTTCAAACTGTTCCCGCTTTTCCGGTTTTACTTTGGCAAGCTGTTTGTGGATGGACTTGTACTGGTTGTACTGTTCCCACATCTCCCCGCGTTCGGTAAGAGTGGCGATCCGGCGCTCAGCCTTGACGATCTTTCCCCGCAGGTCATAGTAACGGCTGTTCATATCAGCGATTTTTTCATGAAGCTGCTGCATAGACTGGATGCCGTTTGCCTGCAAAAAGCTGAATAGTGCAGCGCTTTCCTGCAAAGCCCGGATTTTTCCGGTACGGGTGCGGGGAGCGTTCAACTGCTGCTGAGCCTCCCACAAGGCGGTCAAGCTGCTTTGCTGTGTTTGTGGTTTTTCCGCTTCGGCTTTCGACCAGTAATAAAGACGGGTAATGCGGGCTTTGATTTCTTTCAGCAGCTTGTTGTCGGCGGCAATCTGCCGGTTTACTTCGCCCTTGTCGGTGCGGATGCCGCGCTTTTCCATTTGGCTGGCGGCTGGCCCCAGATGGACAGACGGAATCTTATCAATGCCCTGCCGCTTGTAACTGCGGTGGTCAATGCGCTCCGGTCTGCCGGCAGATTCACAGCGCCCGGTTGGTGCAGGCCGCCCACGCTGCCCTCCAAATCTCCACATTCCCTTTATCGTTCCAGTTGGTCGTATCCTCTCGATGATTTTTCCAGCCGCCTTTCCCATCCGGGATACGCTGTCCATTCTCGTCCAGATCGTATGCCTTGCCGGCACTTTGCGCCCCACTGTCCATTTTCTTTCAAAGGCCGGAGCGTCAGCATGATATGGACATGAGGGTTGCCGGTTCCCTTGTCATGGATAGCAAAGTCGGCGCACATTCCTTTGTCTACAAAGTTGTCCTTCACATAGGCACGCACAAGGGCAAGCTGCTGTTCGCCGGACAGTTCACGGGGCAGGGCTGCTTCAACCTCGCGGGCAAGCTGGCTGTCCCTTGCTTTCTCGATTTGCTCCACGCTGTTCCAGAGGATAGAACGGTCTGCAAATTCCGGCGGCGCGTTGGCAGGCAGCATGATCTCCGCATGGACAATGCCGCCTTTCCGGGTGTAGTCGTGGGTCATTCCATCCCATTCATTTGTCAGCTTGGTTCCGCTGCGGTAAGCAGCTGCGGCAACAGCAGAACGGCCCGCGCTGCGCTTGATGATACTGACGGGGATATGACAGAAATCTATGGGGAACACCTCCTTTCAGTGAGGGGATAACAGGCTCTGTGGAGCCGGGCATACGCAAAGCGGGTGTCTGGCTGCGCAGAGCGCACAAGGGGTTTGGGGAGCGTAGCTTCCCATCGCGGACGAAGTACGCAACGCCCCCGGCAGGGCGCACAGCACCGGCAACGGTGTATAAGTGCGCCCTTGTAAACAAGGGACTTATGGCGTGTCCCCGGATTGTGACAGGTTTGCAGTCAATTCCGCAGCCCCCGGAAGATGGGACAGGGCAATCAGAAATGTTTTGACCTCCGCGCCGGAAAGGTCGGGAGCCAGCGGGAAAATCCCCTCCAAAACGGCTCCGCGCTCAATCAGGCGGCGGGTACGACCCCTGCGTTCTTCATTCCGCTGCTTGTTCTCTAAAATCTTCTTGCGGTTTTCAAGCTGCCGGATCTCCTTCAGGACTTTCTCCCGTTCTTCTTTTTGGGGGTGGGCTGTAATTTTTTCGTTCATGTCAGGCACCTCTTTTCTTTGGAAATACTCATAGATTGACCGTCCATTTCTGACGCGCAAAGTACCGGCGCAGCCTCCGCAGTGCAGCGTGGATGGATTTTCCCGCCTGTGATGGTGTGATACTCTCCATTGCGGCAATATCTTTCACTTTCATACCCAGCATATAGCGGGCGTGGACACGGCGAGCCTGCATAGGCGGCAGGGAAGAAATGGCTTCGTACAATCGCCGTATCAGTTCTTCGTATTCGGCTAATTCTTCTTTTTCTATCAGGTAGTCCTCCGGCGATGGCTGCGCCCAGCCGATGGCGGCATTTTCGATTCCATCGTTACAATCAAGGGAATAAAACGCCTTATACCGGAACATCTTGCGATCTCTGGCGGCCTCGGCCCTCTTATCCAGAAGAAACGCTTCGACGATCTCATCGGACACCTCCACAAAAATGTCCTCTTTGCAAAATGGATAATATTGTTTGAGATTGATGGTCTGCATAGGCACGCCCTCACTCTGTTTGAAAAAGGTCATCATAGCAGCGGCGCATATTCCGCAGCCCCCGGTGGATGGCAACGCTGACCTTACTGCTATGGATACCCTCTCTCCGGGCGATTTCCGGCTGCTTGATACCGGCAATGTAGTAGGCGTGAACACGGCGGGCCTGTGTCGGAGTGGCATGAGCCAGAGCCGCAGGCAGAGCTGCAATCAGGTGCAGGCGGGTGGTCATTTCTTCTCGTTCCAGCAAAATATCTTCCGGCGATCTGCTGTGTTCCAGTGCGTAATTTTCCAGCCAGCTGTATGCGTCCAGAGAGTAGTAGGCGCGGTGGTAGACTTTCCGACGCTCATAGTTCTCCATCTCCCGCTGGGCCTGATACATCGCTGCCCATACCTTGTCCGTAACATCCACAAACTCGTCATGCCGGTAGTGGGGATACATCCACCGCAGATTGATTGTTTTCATAGGCTTACCTCCTGAAAATTGGAGAGGCGGGCAGCTCGTCCGCTGTCCGCCCCTCGCTGAGATAAGGGAAATGATCCCTTTCACTTGGTAGCCAGAAAACAGGTCATTCGTTAAGCCTGTTCTCAAAGAAATTTATAAATTTTTTTCTGACCGCTTCCACACTTTGATAAACAGCCACTTTGGAGCAGCCGCACAGCACACCGATCTCTGCAAGGCTCAGCCCGTCAAGCGCATAGAGCAGGAACCGGCGGCGCTGGGCCTCGGTACAGGTGTCCAGAACAGCCATCAACTCATGCAGCGTTTCCATGCGGCAAAGGTATTCCTCCGGCGTTTCGCCGTAGCCCCCTACGCCCTCGGTGGTAATGATGTACTCGTCAAACTCCCGGCCATCCCAATGCCGCCGCTGTTCATGGAACAGGTTCTCCGTTTTATGATCGGCCCGGTCAAGAAATTCATAGACTTCCAGCGTAACCTCCACGGCCACAGCTTGTCCGTTATAATTGATGGTAACTTCCATCTGCCTTTCCTCCATTCAGATTTTTTGGGTAAATCTGAATGGGGCGGCGGGGAGCGGCACCGGGGATAAAGTTCGAGCCATGCTGACCCGATGTTCCGGCTCCACAGGGACAAAAAAGCGCTCGGACGGCATAAAGCCATACGAGCGTAATAGAGTATATTTTGCTGTTTAGTTACATGGTATAGTGCATACTTCTGACCGCATTGCTCCGCTGCTGGGAACAGACTTTTTTTAGCTGGTGCAGGTCATGGGTACTGTGAAAAAAGGCAAGCATAGACACGGCGGCAATCCTCCTATATGCCGCCGTGGATTTACACGGTGTTAGGTCGTCGGGTTTCTGCTTTTCGCAAAAAGAAACGGCGGCTCTGTTTTTTCAAAGCCGCCGGAAGATAGCATAGGCGCGTTAATAGATCTGCTTTACGACGGCTTTTTTTCTTTTGCCGTCGTCCGGCAGATTATTTTTTTATGAGTAAGGGCGAAAAATCAATCGTAATCATAAAATTATGGTCATGTATTTCAATTATTGGATTTGTACAATTCATCATAAGTAATAGCTTTTTCACAATGTAAAGTCCTTGTCCAGACGTACCATTACTTCTTGAAACATCTGCTACATAAAAGCGTTCCAACAGTTTTGAATATTCTTCTGTAGGAATAGATGCAACAGGATTTTTAATACAGAGTTGTACAGAATCTGCAATATTAATTAGTTGAATTACAACATTATTTGTAGTGGATGTTACCGCATTGAATATAAGATTTTGTATAATGCGAATACACGCCTTTCTGTCAGCATTAAGATAGATGTCCATATTAGGTATTTCTATTTGGGGTTCAATTCCATTAACGCTGAAAATCGAATAATTGTCTAGCAGGATTTCAGTAAGCAATGAGCATAGCTCAACCTTTTCATAGTAAAATGGATATTGTCCTGCTTCTAAAAGAGAGATTTGATAAAAGTCATCTATGAGACGTTCTAATCTCAATGCTTTTCCGGATAATGCTGAAATATATTCCGCTCTTTTTTCATCAGGCGCACTTGATAGAAGTTGCAAATATCCGCGAATGGAAGTTAGTGGTGTCCGTAAATCATGAGAAAGGCAAGAAATATTCTCTTTTAATTCATTCTCCTTTTTTTGAATTTCGCCCAGATAAATATTATCTTTTGATACAATCTGATTTATGATTTCAACCAAATGCTCTAACCGCCTATCAGATAAAGACACTGTAACTAACTTTTTCGTTTTTCTATTCAGAATAGCATTTAGTTGGACGATTACTTTATATATCTGTATTTTCCAGTTAATTAAAGAAATTGAAAGGATAATGACCAATGCTATCAGAACAAGAAACATAATCGCCCAACCCATATTCTACCTCCCTTTTACTTGATTTCTTTTCTAATCATAATAAGACCGCCAACAATCAAAAGAGAAATGCACCCTATGAAATAGAATGGTAAATGCTCAATAATACCCATTGTGCGACAAGAGCTGAAATTCATCCAATAGTACATAGGATTTCCATATACAAAAATTTTTAAGGGTATTGAAACCGTCTCCATATCACTCCATAGCATTAAGTAAACAGACGCTCCACTGAATACATATAAGCAGCAAATCCCTGTTACAATCCCTGTATTTTGAATAACGACACATAAAAAAATAGAAATGCTTTCTAATGCTAATAAAACCGTTCCGCAAGCAAGAGCCCATCCCAAAAGGTTTATTACTTCACTCGCAGTTGGAATGTAACCGGATTGTATGATTTCAATAACGAAAAATGTAGCTACAAAAATCAGATACGTTATCAGAGACACCACCAATATTGTAATCGCTTTGGTGTAGTAGAGAATAGTTCGTTTAGTGCCGTATGCAACAGATAATTTGATTGTACCCGTATTATATTCTTTTGTAAAAAATATGGTTGCAAATAAAATGCCAATAATCCAGAAAAAGGCTGTATATGCAAGAGATGAGCGGGCAACAGTTTGAAACGTTGGTATTTCACTAGATAGATAACACTTAGCTTGAAATCCGATTACACTTTCTGTTCCATCTCCGGCTCCAAAAAAAGTCATGTCACCAAGTGCAAAAGAGACCATTATAACCGCCGCACATACGCCTAATATAGTTATCAATATCTTTGAGTGACGCAATTTATAAAATTCAGCTTTAAAATGGTTAATCATTTTGGCACCCTCCTATCAAATTAGTGTAATAAGTTTCAAGACTATCTCCAGATTGTGCTAACTGGTAAATCGTAATGTTATTTGCACTTAGCAACGCTGATACTTTTCCGGCATTTTCAACATAATCATATAGATGAATACTTTTGTCTGGCATAACAGTAAAATTTGAAGTATTCAGTTTGCTTTCCAATAAAACACTAGCAGCAGCTACATCATTCACTTGCAACAACAAATGCTTTTTGCAGCGTTTGTCTAACTCTGTAGCGGTAATTTCCTGTAAAAGTTTCCCCTCATGTAAGATACCATATCTATTTGCTAATTGATGAAGTTCCGTGAGAATGTGACTTGAAATCAAAATAGTGATTCCACGTTCTTTATTTAGTCTTTTGAGTAAGTTTCTTAATTCGATAATTCCAGTAGGGTCTAGTCCGTTAATTGGTTCATCTAGTACGAGAAATTCAGGATTCCCAAGCAAAGCGATTGCGAGAGCTAGTCTCTGCCGCATACCCAAAGAGAAATCTTTTGCTTTTTTCTTTCCGGTATCTTTCAAACCAACTAATGCTAAAGCATTATCAATGCAACCTTTTCCTGGAATACCGCGTTGCAAACGTTGTACCTCCAAATTTTCATAGGCTGTCATATCAAGATAAAGAGAAGGGCTCTCAATAATACAGCCAATGCGATCACGCTGCTTTGCAAGTTTCTTATTGCTTTCACCGAATAAAGCAATTTTGCCAGTAGTAGGTTCCGCCAGTCCGGTTAGTAAACGAATCATTGTTGTTTTACCGGCACCGTTTTCTCCGATAAACCCATAAATATCTCCTTGCATTACAGACATAGATACTTGATTTAGGGCTAGTGTATTGCGATACTTTTTTGTGATGTTGATAGCTTCAAAAACTGTTACGTTCATATTTTCACAGCTCCTTTCTTGTTATTTAGTATCGCAGACAATTCCTTGAATAATCTAAAGGTAAAGCTAAAGATTATCTAAAGCTCACTTTGCAAATCGGTAACCCAAGCCCCATATGGTCTTAATTCGGCAGCCTTCGCCCTTTAATTTTTTTCGTAAGTTACTTATATGTGTGTTAATGACATCATTATCCCTTGCAAATGGTTCTTGCCAAATACTTTCATAAAGATTTTGCTTAGAAAAAACTTTATCAGGATATTTCGCCAGTAGTTCTACAAGTTGATACTCTTTTGCTGTAAGCACAATAATTTCGTCTGCAACAGTAACTATTTTTGAAGATGTATTAATGGAAAGTTCTCCAAAGGTCAAACAAAGATTGGGAGTATCTTTTTGACTTCTTAGCAAATTGCGTTCAATTCGCGCTAGTAATTCGTCCAAATCAAACGGCTTTGTTAAATAGTCATCAGCACCCAAGCGTAGCAGTTCGACTTTGTTGAATGTTAAACTTTTTGCAGAAACAACAATTACAGGTACGTCTGAAAATTTTCTGATATTTCTAATTAACTCATCTCCACTGATAAAAGGAAGCATTAAATCTAAAATAATTAAATCCGGGGATAATTCTTTTATACGTTCAATCGCATTTGCACCAGTAAGTGTGAAGAAGACTTGATAATTGTACTTTTCCAGATGGTCTTTTATCATAACGCAAATTTCTTTATCATCTTCGATAATTAAAACATTATTGATGTTGAAACTCCTTTCTGCGTCTATCAGTCGGCTTTTCCGCGTCCTTTGGGATCAGCCAAACACCAGCCATATTCACAGCGCCGGAGATACGCCCACCAGCGCAATAATAATTTGCACTACGAGGTGTCACGCCCCACTTTTCGGCGGCCTCTTTCAATGTCATATAGTCCATTTCGCACCTCCACAGAGTACATTATAGTTCTCTTTTTCGAACAATGCAAGAAAACGGGATATGAATTATAAACTTCAACTAACCTGCATGTAGCAACATTCCACGGGCAAAGTATGAATTATACAATGTAGCTGGGTGATGTTATATGGCGAAAGTTGAAGATCGTCCCGGTTTTGAATCCTTCGGCGCAGATGTCAAAGCTGCACGAAGAGGCAAAGCGTCTGGCACGAAAAACATTGGCAGAAATGGTTGGGATCGAATGGCGGTATCTTGCCAATATTGAGAATCAAGGTGCGATTCCGAGCCTGCCTGTGATGATCCAGTTGATTAAGGTCTGCGGACTTCCCGTGGAACGGTATTTTAACCCGGAGATCATGCGGGAAGAGAAGCCGAACAGCGGCAACGAGTCAGCCACAAGCTGAAGCTTTGCCCTGAAGAATACCTGCCGATTATCGAAGGTGCCATAGACGGGGCGCTCAAAATGGAACAGACTGCGAAGCAGAAGGAGGACGCATAATCGCGGCCTCCTTCTGGCATTTCTATATCAAGGTTCCCGGCACTTTTCCAAAAGTTCCCGACACCTCTGCTGGATTTCTCCGGTTTCTGTCACAGTCAGGTCACGGTCATTTCCAGTAATCTTATCTTCCAGAAAGTTGGCGTATGTACCCAACAAAGCGTTCCGTAAATCCTCCGGGGGTTTTCTGTATTTCAGCGCTGTACCAGTCATTCCGGTGGGGTTCCCACGCCATCAATGTATAACCGTGGCTGGTCTGAACCACCTCATACAGTGGATCATCATCCAGATATGCCTGAAACACTTTCAAAATCTTTTCAAAGGTCAGCATTTCCCGCACCTCCCATTCAGCTGCAAATCAGTTCCCTGATTAAAATTTCCTCAATCTGTGCCGTTAATGTGTTCATCAGCCCCACCCAACGCATAGGGTCACAGGCTTTCAGTTCTTCCGTGACACCCGCAGTCTCCATCATGTGAGGCAACATAGTGTCCACACGCTCCTGCGCTGTCCGGTCAATCTCTATCAGGTGTGGATACAGCTTCTCGCTCATCAGCAGATGGTTGTAGAGAATGGGGCGATGTTCCTTTAGGTAGGATTTTCGGATTTCTGCCGTACTTGCCGATAGAAGTTTCCGGTTGTTCAGAAAGTTTTAGGTTGGGTATATCATAATCTCCACAACGAATGTAAGTCAACTTACTCATATCCATTCTCCTTCGCTTCGTGACGATTACAGACTGCTGCGCTGGCTGCTATGCTGCCTTTGCGCGGTTCTTCTTTCGGTAGCTGTCCGACAGTAGAAAAAATACCTTTTTTCATATCCTCAGCCCGGATCAAGGCTTTCTTAGCGTCCATTTCCGCTTTTTTCTTCGCCTTGATTTTGTCCTCATACCGTTTTTGTGCGCCGCTGGCTTTCCGCTTCAAATAGTTCTGATGAAGCCTGTCCTTGCGTTCTTCTTTTTTCTGCAGTTCTTCCTGTTCCTCCGGGGTTAAAGGAACCGGCTGTAAGGATGGTGGGATATAGCGTCCTAAAAAATTGAAGTAGATTTCAATTTCCTGCGTGGTGTCCTGGCTGCCTTTTCGGGCGCGTTCGTGGACAAGGATTTTCTCTACAAACTCGTTGAGCATGGTGTTTGTCAGCGTGTCGAAATTCTCATACTTATCAATCAGGGCTATAAATTTCTCTGCGGATTTCTGGCTCTGCTCATAGCTGGTAACAGCCTTTTCCAGCTCCGCAATTTCAATCTCAAGTGCGTCCTGCTCTTTGGCATACTGTGCATCAAGCGCCCTATATCGTGCATCCGGCAGCTTGCCGAGGGCATTGTCCTCATAGATTTTGCAAATCAGTTTTTCCAGTTCTCCGGCTCTCTTTTGAGCAGCAGCCAGACGCCTGCGCTTTTTCGATATATCGGCACTCTGTTGAGCAACCTGCGTTTCCTGAACGGTGTGAATAAATTCCGTCCGGTCATTTCTGGAATATTCAGCGATAGCCCGGAGCGTGTCGGAAACCAATGTCAGAACAGCGCTCTCATTGATACGGTGTTGAGTGGGGCATAGTGTCCCACACGGAATTTTGGTATAATTGGAACAGGTATATTGAGAAATCCGCCTGCCATTGTTGGTGCGATGGACATACATCTTGCCGCCACAATCGGCACAATAGAGCAAACCTGTGAGGGGAGCCGCTTCGCCCCAGCCGTTTGGATAACGCCGTACATTGCTGCGGATTTTCTGCGCCAAATCAAAGGTCTGCTGGTCGATAATGGCTTCATGGGTATTCTCAAAGATCGTCCATTCATCCTCAGAAACATAGTGGCTTTTCTTGTCCTTAAAGTGCTTGCGGGTCTTGAAATTGATGGTATGCCCTAAATACTCTCGTTTTTTCAAAATGTTCACGATGGTAGATGATCCCCATCCATAGGGGTCTTTGACCGGCTTTGAACGGTTCACACCTTCGTTGAATCGGGCAAGGTGTACGACAGGAATTTCAATCCGGTCTGCGGACAACTTGCAAGCGATCTGATAAGGCCCATATCCCTCCAGCGTGAGGGAAAAGATACGGCGTACCACTTCGGCAGCTTCCTCATCTACCAGCCAATGCTCCCGTTTTTCGTCCCATAAGTAGCCGTAAATCACAGTGCCGGTCAGGTGCTTGCCGCTCATGCCTTTTGACTTAAAACAGAGAGCGAATTTTCCGGCTGGTATCACGGGCGTAAAATTCATTCATGATGTTGCGGAACGGGGTAAAATCGTCATCGCCTTTCAGACTGTCCACACCGTCGTTGATGGCAATCAGACGAACGCCTCGCTGCCGCAAAACCTCCATGACCTGACCGACCTTTAGATAGTCGCGCCCCAACCGGCTCATGTCCTTGATGACGATTGCCTCTACACGCCCTGCCTCCACTTCCTCCATCATCGCCAAAAATCCGGGGCGGTCAAAACGGGTGCCTGAGATACCATCATCGGTAAAGTGCGTAGGGTTTGGGAGTCGATCTCCGGCGGGCAAAATCCTCTAACATTTGCTTTTGGTTGGATATGGAGATCGCTCTCGCCCTGTAACTCATCATCCCGGCTCAGGCGCTCGTACAGTGGGGTAATTTTTTCATTTCTCTCATGGCTGTACCTCCTGAAATAAAAATGCTCTTAGTGATTGCTTCACTAACCACGACAAAATCATGATTAAGAAGTCACTTAGAGCATATATCACCGGCAGCAAGCTTGTACTTGCGATATTGCCTTACTGCAAAGTGTTCCGGATTTTCTGCTTCCAGTTCTTCAAACAATTCATCTACTGCATTCTTAAACTCTTCATCATCCTCCCTGGTCTCACTGGCATTGATAAATTCCAACAGAGTAGAAAAGTTCTGTTCTTCCTCTGGTGCCTCATACCAGATGTATCCGATCAGTGCAGAATACAAAAGACGTTCAGCCTTCACCCAGAAATCTTCGGTTGATTTTTCACCTTCACCTTTGGTATTTGCAATAATGGTATTGACCAGTTTCAAGATATCTTTCTCACTCCGGATATAATGGAACGGATTGTAATGCATGGACTTTTTAAAGTTGATCGTATTTAATACCTTGATTCGGTAGCCTCCATTTACCAGCATCTTCCCGCATTCAACAATGATCGTTCCCTTGGGATCAGTGACCACATAGGATACGTGATCTGTCATCTGCATAAGGTTCGGCTTCACATAGAATCTTGTCTTACCGGATCCGGAACCACCGATGACGATCACATTCTTATTTCTGGCATACTTTGGTGCTTTTGGTCGGCTGTTCATGGTCAGACGTTCTGTTTCTGTGAGGATGACATTGTTCTCAAAGACCGGATCCATGAAGGGTTCGATATCTTTTCTGTTTCCCCATCTTGCAGAGCCATACTCCACACCCTGCCGGAACTTCTTTGCATTTTTAGAACGATAGTAGACCACCAGTTTTAATGCACCTGCAACCAGAACACCTACTGTAAGATCCTGCAAAGCGATACTTGGCAGCCAGCTTAAAAATGCCAGTCGGAAATTGACTAACATCACGCCAAGTCTCTGGACCATGCTTTCTCCCAGGCAATGCCAGGTGCAGCCAGGAAGCCTTTATCTGCCACATAGAAGATAAAGAAATATGGGAGATTTAAGATCACCAGCCGTTTGACCTGGATCTTCTGTAATTTTTCCCGGATCATCGTTCCTGACCTCTGGATTTTTGTCTCTGCTTCACACGCTGGCGGTTGCTTTGCTTTTCTTTCTACAGATTTCTGCAGTTTCTTTCTGACGGATGGTTTCTTCGACTGTTTCTTTTTCAGTTCCACTCCTGGCAGATCCCCGGAAAGCCGCTGTCATCACGTCCACATCTTTGGCCTTAAAGAAGACCAGATATTTCGGTGGATCCGCACCGACCTCTTTTTTCAGGCTGTAATCAATCCCATATTTTCTTGCCACACGGTCAAAGGATTTGATATTTTCATCTGTGATCTTTAAGTTGGAAAGCCTGTACTCCCTGTGCATTCAGCTGCTTGATGGTCTGCTTTCCATGCGGCTTTTTCTTTTCAATCTTTTTTCGGGCTTTTTCCCTTCCTTTCTCCTGAGCCCGTCCGGCTCTTTTTCTGCCATTTTCACCTGCGTTGCTTTCTGTTTCCTGCGGTTGTCCATTTCCAGGAACTTCCGAAGGGCTGCTTTTAGCACACTGGCAGTGATCTTGGCTCCCTGGATGCTCAGGCTGATCACTTTCTGATTTACTTCTTCCTGCAATTACCCACGTCCTTTCTTTCCTTTCATTTCAGAATAAAGACGGGCAATACAATATCCGATGCATGGAACATGTTTTCCATACGGACAGCCACCACATGATGTTGTTTTTACTGCTTTTTCTTTTCAGGAAGCAAATAGTGGCACTGTTTCAAGCTACAGCCTTTCTTTTTTCCTCCCCACCAGTAACAGTACTTGCAGGACCATGGCTTTTCTTCGCTGTACTTTCTTCCCTCAATAGCTGCATTTGGTTCTATGATCAGATTTTTATTAGTCTTCATTCTGTTCTTCCTCTTTTCTCATGATTTCTGTCAGTTTTTTCTCTGCCTGACTTCCGGCAGCAATGAGACAATACAAAACTGTAAATATTGCCGCTGCTCCCAGAAGAGCAACAAAAATAATGATATTTCTCATGCTTTCTCCCATCTAAAAAAGCGTCCACAGATTCCTTTCGGTTTCCATGAACGCTCATTCTTATTTAATTAGTGTTTCTTTTTTCTCATAAATGCAAGGGCTCCTGTACCAGTCGCACCAATGCCGAGAAGCATAAACCACAGCCACAGATTGGTGTTATCCCCAGTCTTTGGTGAATCACTGACAGGTTTTCCACCTTCCGGTGTCTTTTCTGCCGGTTTTTCCTCATCCACCATGGTTACATGCTGTACTTCACCGGTATCCTTTACTTCGAATTCCACATCTTTTGCAACCAGATAGCCATCCGGTGCCGTTTCTTCACGGAGAGTGTATTTTCCGATCGGAAGCATTTCGATGTAATGTGCTTTCTCTGTACTGGTCCAGCTTTCCACAACTTTTCCATCCTGATCAAGGATTGTGAGTTTCGCTCCCGGAAGTTCTTTTCCGGCGATATCCTGTTTGGAGATTTCTACCTTCGTCACATCATCCTTCATCTCAACTTTCTGCACATCGGCAGTATCTTTGATCGTGAACTTCACGCTTTCAGCTGTCACGTAACCATCAGCAGGTTTTGTTTCAACCAGTGTGTATTCTTTTCCGACAGTCAGCTCACGGATCACATGTGCTTCTTTACCGGAAGTCCATTCATCCACGATATTTCCATCAGCATCTACCACTTTCAGCTTACATCCTGGAAGTTCTTTTCCGGTTGGCTGACTGGATTTGGTAAATTCAACGACGGTTGGCTGATTATCAAAGGTAAAATCATAAGTGACTGTCGGCTGATCCTCACCTGCATACTCAAAGGTAAATTCCTTTCCTTCATCGTTGGTTACGAATCCGTCCGGTGCATAGAGCTCTTTTACATAGTAAGTTGCTCCTATTGGAAGATCTGCAACAAATGTGATCTTTCCTTCTTCATCCGTAGATTTCAGTTCAATAATCTCATCAGCTTCAATCAGGACTTTACCAGTTGTCTCAGACTTAATGTCTTCTTTGGCAAATAATCCAAAGATAGCGCCTTCCAATGTACGGTCAGAATCTTTTTCTTTCTTAAGTACACTGACTTCTACTCTCTGGCGGTTGTTCTGCCAGTCTTTGTCATAGACTACAACTGGTGTATTCTGATCCACGTAAGTCAGATCTACATGACGGATCTCACCATCCAGTACATGACCGTAAGCAGTTCCTGTTTCTTTCACATAGTATTTACCAAGTGGAAGATTTTCCAGTTTTGCAATACCGGTTTCATCTGTCTTGATCGTTGCAATCAGTTCATCCTTTTTATAGTAATCGTCACTGACGCCATCGGCAGCCTTAATGTCTTCCTCAGCATAGACTTCAAACGTAACATCTGTCAGCTTTCCGGTTACATAGTTTAAAATGTGTTCCACCACACCTTTGACCTTATCGGCCAGTGTAACAGAATCCAGAAATTCTCCCTTTTTGTTGATGATGAGTTCACCAACCGGTACCTCGTCCTTCATTTCCACTTTCTGAACCTCTCCGGTATCTTTGACTGTGAATGTCACATCATTGGCTACCAGATAACCATGCGGTGCAAACTCTTCATGTAGGGTATAAGTCTCACCCACTTTCAGATATTTGATCACATGCGGTGCATCTTTGGAAGATGTCCAGCTATCTACTACATTTCCATCTTTATCCGTTACTTTCAGATAAGCTCCATCCAGTTCTACACCGGTTGTTGCATCTGATTTTGTGATCTCAACAGTTGTCGGCTGGTTCTTCTTTACGGATTTTAATGTTACTGTCTGTACATCCTGCCCCTGATAAGAAGCATCAAATCTCAGTACTTCATCCGAAGATACGAATCCATCTGGTGCTTTCAGTTCTTTTACATAATAGCTTCCAAGTGGAAGATCCAGTGTACATGCTGCCTGACCTTTTTCATCAGAAGTCATTTCCTGTAAAAGAGTATCTGCTTTGACGATCACTTTTCCATCTTTTGTCTGGATGTCTTTTGCGTTGTAAATACCGAATACTGCTCCGGCTACTGTATTGCCTGTCTCAGCATCCTGTTTTTCGACAGTAATCGACACTTTCTGTCGTTCGTCTGTGACAGAGATTTCTTTCTCGATCACTGCAGTATCCTGATCCGCATAAGCAAATTCGACATTTTCCGGCACGGTATTTAACACATAAGTGTCCGGTGCATTCTTCTCTTTGACATAGTATCTGCCAAGTGGAAGATTCTTTACGGTTGCATAACCATCTGCATCCGTTGTGACGGTTGCTACCAGTGCATCCTTTGCAAAATACAAAGTTCTCTGTCCATCTGCATCTACCTGATGATCGGCAGTATAAATATCCTCTGCCGCATAGACTTCAAATTCTGCTCCTGCAAGTCCAGTCATTTCATACTGGAAATCCTTATCAAATCCTTTTAACACTTCACCCTGTTTATAGATCTTTAACTGACCTTTGACTGGGGCATTGGTATATTCCACATCAATGACTGCATCTCCTGTGACAGGATCGGTCAGATAAGCAGTATCTGTATCAACTGCAACTGTCACATAGTTTTTGGATATTGTGTACCCATCGGGTGCTGTCACTTCTTCAATCCGGTAGTTGCCAGGTTTCAGATTTCTCGGCAGTACCAGGTATCCTTCCTCATTTGTGAAATAAGATTTGTGTATCGTCGGCTTTGGATAGGATGTTGTCTGTTCCACATATTTCTGGTTATCCAGGTCGTATACCTTGAATTCAGTATTTGCCAGGAGTACAGATTTCTGTGTTTCTGCATCCTTTTTGATGATCTTTAATTTTGCTTTGAATTCTTTGTCCAGAAGCACTCGCCATGTCTGCGGTGTATCTGGATGATTTTCTGTGATCTTCACTACAAAATCATCAACTGGTGCATAGTTGTGTTTGCTTGTAGTTTCTCTTACCACATAAGTTCCATATGGAAGCGGAATCGATTTTGCATATCCTTTTTCATCGGTAAACATTTCTGTCTGTCCATCTGCAGTCAGTACGACTGGTCTGGCTGAATCAAAATCATAACTTCCATCTGCTTTTACTTTCAGATTACTGACAAGCCATGCTGAAAAACCGACTCCCTGCAGAAGATCTGCATCGGTTTTTCCGTTGTTTGCTGCCTTGATGATCTGGAACGGCTGCTTAATGACGGTTTCTTTACATACAGAAGTTCTTTCTACTGTCGGGACAGTAGCACCTTCGTAAGTACAGTCCACATCATGCTCTGTCGGATCCAGTACGTATCCCACCGGAGCACTAAGCTCTTTCAGATAATATTTTCCAAGATAGAGATCCGATACAGACGCTTCGCCATTCTTATCCGTTGTCAGGGAGGTGATCAGGCTGTCTTTCTTATGAATTGTTCCGGTTCTTCCATCCGGATGAACAATATCTTCCCTTGCATAAAGGCCATATACTGCACCTTCCAGTGTTGCATCACCCTGTGCTTCATTGCCTGTCTCAGTATCCTGTTTTGCAATGTTGATTTTTGCATTTACACGTTTGTCTGTTACATTTTTATTCGTTGTCTTTCCGATAGTAAGAGTCACATTATAAGACTTTGTATCGATCTGATATCCTGTCGGAACAGAGATTTCTTTCAGATAAACAACTTCCTGTGTCTTCTCCATTGTGAGCTGTGAAGCACCATTCTGATCAGTTGCAGGCATCTTTGCGATCAGCTTTGTACATGCAGCATCGGAATAGATCCCGTACACTGCACCAGCCAGTGCATTTCCTGTATCCTGGTCTTTCTTTACAATGGATACCTTGCATTCTTTTGTCCAGGTTACTTTAAAGTCCACATATTTCTCATTTCCGACACCTTCACCGAAAACAAGAGCCAGGTCCTGTGTTCCAGATCCTGTTGTGATCTTATAGGCTGAATATTCCTTATCAATACTTCCTTTCATCTTAGAAGAAAATGTAGCACTGACATTTTCAGCCTGATTAAGTGGTGCTGTCAGATAGAACTTTGTACCACCGGAAATCTCCACATTAGCCCCTGCAGCACTGGTTTTACCGGTTGTCACATTTACAAGTTTTACACCTTTCGGCAGCTTGAAAGTGATCGTCTGCAGTTTATCTGCTTTGAATGTGATCACACTTGTTCGCTGGCTGTTTCCTTCCACATAAGCCTTTACATTAGATTCGGAAAAGCTCATATCTACAGACGGAATGTCCGGCATATTTACACAATAATTGTAAAGCTCCATTGCCAGGTTCTTTCCTGTTGCATTGGTTCCGGATGCCCAGTCACTGGATCCATTTGCATAAGCCGCTGCGATATGGGTAATGATGAATCTCTTTCCTGCCGGGAAATCCGGATGTTTCTCATCGAAGAAACCATTCTCATCACTTGCTTTTGTTCCGTAATAGCAGACCTTTGCAAGTGTCTTTCCATCGGCAAGTTTCTGGATCGTATAAGTTCCATTTCCCGGTCCTTTTTTAGATGGTTCGACACAGTATGCTGTCGCATTGATGCTTCCCCATTTCACATAATATGGACAAGTCAGATAAGAACCTAATCCATAGTCTGCGTAATAGTACCAGGAACCGGCTGTAACAGTGACTGATTTTGTTCCTGTTTCACCGGAAGCAAGCATCATTGGCATATCGAAAGTAATACTTTCGCCTGCTTCAAGATCTGCAAGAGCAACTTCCTGGTCAACAGCTTCCTGCATAACCTCTGAGAGTGTGATCCCAGTTTCCGGATCAACGGTCTCCTGATCCTCCGTTGCTTCGATCTCTGCATCAAATTCTTTTTCTGTCAGTTCTGTTTTGCTCTCCGTGTCAGCAGCACCAGTTTCCTCTGTAGACGAGTCAGCCTCAGAATCCTCTGTTTCTGTCTTATCGGAAGAACCCGCATCCTGATCAGAAGAACTTTCTGACTGCGAATTTTTCTGTTGATCCGCTTCTTTTACCACGATCTTTCGATTGATCTGGTAAGTTGGATGATCCGTTGTCTGTGGTTCTACATAATAGACTGCTTTATAGGAATTGGCATAATCAGTAGAAAAGTCATTCCCGTCCGTATCTTTTGCTTCCTGAAATGTAACTTTTACTTTGCTGTCATCCTGGATCGTAAGACCGGTATAATCACTCTTTACATCGAAGTTTTCTCCAACCTTGATCTCATAATCCTTTGCAGTTACCACCTCATCCTCATCCAGCTGATCCTTGATTTCCTCATAATACGGAATCTTTTTTACAGATCCGGCATCATCAGAAGCATAAGCAACTGTGGGAGAGAGTACCGTCGATAGGACCGTTACTGCGGTCAGTAAACCAGACATCACCCTGCGTGCTTTCTTTTTCACGTTCATTCTCTTAAATCCTTCCTTTCTGATTCTTTTGTGTATGGTTATCTGTTAGTTTCTGCATATTATCTTTTATACGAAGATGATCGCCTCCTTTCCTGAAATTTGCGCTATTTGGGACAGTCAGCACAAGCTGAGATAACAGCACAAATATATGGCGGTACCTGTTTGTCACAAATACCGCCACATGATTTCTACTGTCATCCTCTTTTCAGATTCAGACATTTTATTTTGATTTAAGATTTAAGCGTTTTCCTGTTTTTCTTTCCCGGATCCGTTCCTATATCAGTTTCCATCTCTGATACGTTTTCTTCTAGCAGACACGCCGCTTTTCGCTCTATGCATGTTCAAACCTAATATCACTCCGGGCAGGCTATTCATTTTTCAAGGTACATGAAGGTGTTCTGTGTAAAACCCTTCATATAACGAAACGCTCAGAGCCTGTTTTACAGTGGTCTAATTCAATTTTTTTGAAATTTTTTTAAAATTCTTCGTTTTCCGCCTTTTTTTTCATCGTTTTTAATGCCCTGTCCAGGAGATCATTTACACTCTGCTGTTTGATCCCCAGATAATCTGCGATATCCTGCTGGCGCATTTCTTCGAAATAAACCAGATTGAGTACCGTCTTTTGTCTCTCTGTTAACTCCTTGATCAAAGCATTCAGAATTTCTCTGTCGATAACATCGTCAACAAAATTTTTTGAAGATCCTCTCATAATATCCGCATCATCTGTAACATCGCTGTTAGAAAATACACCATGATTGGATTTGACTTTGCTCTGACTATATTCCATACGGTCTTCAGCCTCCATCAGCAGACGGATATACCAGTTTTCATTATCAAAGAACTCTTTATTTAATTCCTTGTTATCGCCAGTTACACTTACATATTCATAATCATCACAACTATGAAGTGGAAATACGGTTGATTGATTTCCCGCTGTATAAAGTACATATCCGTGATCATAAACAGAGATTGTTGTATCTGCATTGATCATTTCCTTTACTACAACTTTGTGTTCCTTCAAGGATTTCACGCTTGGGATTCTTTTCTCCATATCAGCAACTTTCACGATTTTCTTCAGTTCTTTTAATGTCAACATAAAGACCACCTTTTCTGCCTTTCGGCTCCGGGTGGTCCATTCCATCTTTTATGAAATTCCTGCACAGACATAAAGAACTGCAGCACAAGAGGTCAGCGAGACTCACCCGTTTTTTTTAGAAAACGCGGAGTGCGCGACTCCTTGTGTAACGCATGTATCTGCGTTTAGATTAAGTTTGCCAGATTGCCTGGCTTATTCAGTTGCTATGTGCATCTTCTGATTTATTCTCTGTTTGCTCTTTGCGAAACATGGAATAATCGCCCATAGCATCGTAAGGACAATGCCTTACAAATTCCTGGTATTCGATTTCAGTCATCTTTGCTTCCTCCTTTGTGTCATATTATCAAAATCTCTATTTACAATTATTTTTGCAAAAAAGAATTCAACCTCTATATAACGAAACGCTGAGAGCCTGTTTTACAGTGGGGTACGACAAAAAAATTGAAAAATTTTTCGAAATACGTCAAAAAAGCCCGACAAAACAAATACTTCAACAATCTCCAAAACCAGAAAATACTTCTGATCTTGCAGTGTATCCGTAAATGTTTTGCCGGGCTCTTAGTGATTCCAGTCAGGTTCAGCTCCTTGACAAACTCTTGCTGTCTGGTGCGTTCTTGATGGTTCCTGCCAAATCCAACGCCTACTACAGACAGATCATTCTATTCTGTTATGATCCCTGATTCATCATCTTTCGAGAATATGTCCGCATCCTGGACTTTAATTGTTCATCTCGGATATGGATCGGACGAACCGACACCATATCATCCTTTACAAATATCTCCAATGTACTGCGACATTTTTTGCACTCCACTTCTGAATCGCTTTGTGCGCTCTTTTCAATAAATGCTCCACATACAGAGCAGTGTACATGCCATTTAATAGCACCTGATCCCATATAGGCTTCCTCCTTTAAGCAATAAGATATTCTCCATTTATTACTCAACGGACCAAAGGGAAATCAAATCCGCCTTATGAGCATCATGCCATCCATTCCGTAAGTGCCAAAGCTACACGAACAGCACGATTTCTATTCTGATCAGATCTGCTTTGTCGATCTGTGCATCCTTTTTTATCCTTTCACCAGCTACCACTCACTCTTTCCGGTATAAAAAATTCCGCTGTGATTAATTAACATGATATTTCAATAGTTTCAAATACATCACCAGTCAGATCACAGATGTCCTGGATCTGGATCTCGGTATCATCAATCCGTAAGTGGACTGATGGATCAAAAAATTCTACGGTTCCAGATAATGTATGGTACTGACCAATTAATGGATTCTTCCATGACTTTTGAAAATAAGTTGCCTGTATCTTCATTCCATATGCCAGGATCCTTAATTTCATATCCAGCTCATTTTTCTTTTCCTCAGATAAATCTCTTTTCGGTTCATAAATGATTTCCTGTTGCCGGATTGTTTCATCCAATCCACGAAGTGCCGCAAATGGAGCAAACTGTTTTGCTCTGCGTCCTACATCCATG
>NZ_JAYFUY010000045.1:0-15557 GCF_059933065.1 Blautia sp. HA3515
CTCATAGGGGACTTCTTCTGAGGTGGTCTCGCCGGGGTCCGGAGTCGGTGGAGGTCTCCGTGCGGTAGCGGATCTCCGCTTCCTCAGTAAGCGTCAGCTGATACTGTGCTGCAAACACACGCGCCAGCTCTGCCTGAGCGCTCTGCCGGGTGTAACCTTGCAAGACAGCAGACAGAAATGCTGCCAGTTCATGAGGGTCATGGCCAATCATACCAAGGTCATAGCGATACTCGTCATACCCTGGGTGGCTGCTTTCAATGTTGTCGATTTTCTCCTGCAACTGGGCTTCTCTGGCTGCATAATCTGCCTCCACCGCCAGCATTTCCGGGTCATCCGACGGATAGGTGGTGCCGGAGAGAACAGAACCGATGCTCTGCGCCATCATGGAGCAGGAGGACATGGTATTCATCAGCATACAGGTAATGAGGAACAAAACCCCTGCCATCAGGAAACCCTTCTTGTGGCGCATGACGAATGCCCCTGCCTGCTGTACCTTTTCTTTTACCGTCCTTGCGGCTTTTCCGGTTTTGGATGCAGCCTGGGCGGTATTTCCGGCAGTCTGACCGGCGTGTTTGGCGGCGGCATACTGCTTTTTGATGGCCTGTTTTTGCTGCCAGCGGGAAAGAGGGTTGCTGGCAAACTGGGGATTTTCCTGCAAAGATTTCTGGTACAGAACATTTACATTTGCCTTTTCCAGTTGACGCTCTGCCTGGGCTGCTTTGCGGTACGGCTTCAGCTTGTGGCTGCGATAGCCCTCCCGCACCAGATAAGCGCCGGTCTCCACCGCTTCCTCGGACTTGTGGGCGCTTTCCACGCCCACATTGTCCTGCTCTGTTTCCCGGATCTCTTTGTGGAGCTTGCCTGCGACCAGATGGACGGGGGCTTCCCTGACTCCCTGAGAAACTTTGGAAGGTGGCTTTTTCTTGTCCTCAAAGGTCAGCTTCGAGGTCTTTTTTCCGGCATCTGGGTCAATGACCGTCTGCCTGACCTTTTTCTTTGGGATATTGGCCTGCGCCTTATCTGCTCTGGCCGCAGCTTTCTCCGCTTTACGGATCGGCTTTTCCAGTGCAGGGTCCGACCGTTCCTCATCAGTAAAGCGCAGGCGCGGCTCCTTATTCAAACCATTCTCCCACCATGAGGGAGGACATCATGTAGTGCAGCTCTGCATAAATGGCCATTCCCACAGGATCGTTGAACATACAGCCAGACAGGTAGGCGTAAAACTGTGCCACCACATCGGACAGGATCTTCGCTTCGGTTCCTTCCAGAACCAGACCGCCCATACCTTCTTTAGCACGAATGGCGCTCCAGACCTCTGCCAGACGGAGAAGCCCCACCTGACCGGTCTCATTCAGTTCGGCTGCCTGATCTGCCGCCGTGCGGCACTCACTTACCGCATCGGCCATGACCGTAAGCAGCTGGCTGCGCTGGGCATTTACCGCCCTGTCAAAAAACATCAGCGGATTTTTATTCAAAATGTCGGGGTTCATAATCATTCATCCTCCTTTTTCAATTCTTGAGGTTTGGTGGTCATAATGCGGTAAAGCTCGGTATTCTTCGGGAAGTGGTCTACAAACGGCAGGATCGTGGAGCCATAGGAACAAGCAGACCCTCGCCCTCGCCGGAGATGGGTCAGCATCAAGATAACTGGTGTGTGGAAATGCCCAGCTGCTTGGCGAGATTGTGTCTCGACAGTTGTCTCCGCCTGCCTGGTCGAGCGTACGCAGAAGTCGGAATTTTCAAAGATATTTTCCACCTGCGCGGCTGCTCAAAAGGTCTTTGACATTCTGGGTGATACCTGTCGGAATACCGCCCCATTTTCTGAATCGCTTCCAGATTTCCACCGTATAGGCGGCGGTCTGCTCCTCCTTCAAAAGCAGGTGCATCTCGTCGATGTAGTAACGGGTGGACTTGTGGGCGGCACGGTTGATGGTAACGCGGTTCCACACCTGATCCTGTACCACCAGCATACCGATTTTTTTAAGCTGCTTGCCCAGTTCCTTGATGTCGTAGCAGACAATCCGGTTATCAATATCCACATTGCTCTGATGGTTGAACACATTGAGGGAGCCGGTTACATAGATTTCAAGAGCCGTAGCGATATACTGGGCTTCCTTTTCCTCCTGTTCCCGAAGCAGGTTATACAAATCCTCCAGTATGGGCATATTCTCCGGGCGCGGGTCATTGAGATAGGTCTGATAGACCAGGCGCACACAACGGTCAATAATGGTTTTCTGCACCGGCTGCAAGCCCTCCTTACCGCCCACGATCAACTCACACAAGCTGAGGATAAAGTCAGACTTGAGTGACAGCGGGCTTTCATCATCCGAATAGTCCAGATTCAGATCCATCGGATTGATGTAGTTGGTGGAGGTAGGCGAGATCTTGATGACCTGCCCATGCAGACGCTCCACCAGAGGTGCGTACTCTGCTTCCGGGTCACAGATAATAACATCATCACTGGTAAGCAAAAAGCAGTTGGCAATTTCTCGTTTTGCGCTGAAGGACTTACCGGAACCCGGCGTACCCAAAATCAAGCCGTTGGGGTTTTTCAGCAGCTTTCGATCCACCATGATGAGGTTGTTGGATAGAGCATTGATGCCATAGTACAGAGCTTCTTTGCCGTTCTGGAATAATTCCTGTGTGGTGAACGGTACAAAGATAGCCGTAGAACTGGTGGTCAGTCCTCGCTGGATCTCGATCTGATTGAGTCCCAGGGGCAGACAGCTCATCAGCCCTTCTTCCTGCTGGAAGTCCAGCCTGGTCAGCTGACAGTTATACTTCTGGGCAATGGAGCCTGCCTGGAAAATGTTGTTGCCAAGCTGACGGGGATTGTCCGCTGTGTTCAGCACCAGAAAGGTCAAAAGGAACATTCTCTCGTTGCGGCTCTGCAAATCCTGCAAGAGTTTTTTCGCTTCACTGCCGTAGGTAGCAAGGTCAGATGGAATGATGTCCATGTCGTATCCGGCACGGACTGCTTTTTTCTGTTCCTCGATCTTGCTGCGGTCCAGGTCGGTAATCTTCCGCTTTACCGTTTTGATGGCTTTCACCTGATCCACCGACTGAATGTGCATACTCACAATGAGCGAACTTTCCATATCCAGAAAATCAGCCAGCAAACGGTCATTCAGTTCCGGTGCGAGAATCTGCAAAAAAGAAACAGTCCCGTATTTCTTACCCATACGGAACTGCTTGCCAGTGCGGAACTCAAAGGAGCTTGGTGCAATAAAATCCTTTGTGGACAGACCGGAAGGAGCCAGCCAGTCCCATTCAAACAGAAACGGGAGTTGTTCATCCATGTGGAATACCGCATGAAGCTGAAAAAGCCTTTCTTTACCGTCCAGCGTTCTGGCAGCTACACCAAGACGCTTGAAGTTATTAAGTATATCGGTCTCAATACGCTCCAGACGGGGCTTGGCGGCTTTGATGCTGTCCGCGTCGATACCAAAGGTCAGGTATTTGGTCTTGATGAGACCGTTGTTACCTCTGGCCAGCTGATTTTGCAGCATTGTGGTGTATTCCTCGCGGATACTGTCAAAGGCGTCCCTCTGGGGCGGGATGGAAATGGAGTTAGCAAAGGTCTCCTCCGATGCCGCAAGGTTCAAAAAAGACAGCTGGAAATGAATCGAGCTGTCAAAATAATTGAGGAAATCACACCAACCCTCAAAGATTGCCGTCTTATCTTCGTTTTGTGAGAGCTGATAGTTGATGTCCTGAAACTGGATGGTCTTTGTGTAGTGGCTGTCCGATATGCGGCAGATTCCGTCCGGCCACATCCGTTCATAAGGGATACTGTCCTGCGCAGATTTTCCTTTTTTGTCCGTGCGGTTAGCGCGGGCAATGGCCGCTTCGATCTGCTTCTTATCGGCGCGGGACAGCTTTTTCTTTGTCTTTACTGGCTGCACAGTTTTTTCCTCGGTTTTTCCGAACATCCGATGCAGCCATTTTTTTATTGCGGTGAACAATGTCATACACCTCCTTATCGAGCATTTCCTGCCGCTTTAATACGGCATAAAAGTTGTTGGTCTGGTAAGGTCGCTGCTTTGGACGGATCACAGCTACTTTGAGAATGTTGCCCACGATCTTTTCCAGGGGCTGTCCATGCTTTTCGTACATAGCCAGCATAAAGAAGGGCAGCATAACCAGCATCATACACATAGCCGCTACACTGTTTCCGGTAGGTTTTCTGAGCAAAAAGAAAAGCGGTACGCCAATAAGCGCTCCGCCCGTGAAGCAGATAAGCTGCCTCTTGGTCAGATTGAACATGACCTTTGTTTTGACTTTTGTTAAGTCCTTGGGTACGGGTACATAAGCCAATGTAGAAACCTCCTTCCGTTTTAGTGCGCCTGAAAGACTGATTTGGCGAGACTGCCGGTTTTGAACAGCGTAAAACATAGCAGTACGGTGTAGCCCACGCAGCTCCAGATTGCCATGATGATGTCATCTTCCAGAGCGATGTTCTGCACCAGCACAGCATAAATTGCCACGCAGACAATAATGAGAAACGCCTGAAAGCCCAGTGCACAGCAGGGATCGGAGGTAATTCTGTCCCATACCGCCCCATTCTTTGCCCATCATTGCAGCCATTGGAACGGGAGCCACCGAAGTTACAAGGTAGATCTCGATCATACGGCCATAAATAACGATAAAGATACAGATATACAACGCCCACATGGTAATGCCAATAAAGAGGGATCGGAACCACCAGTCCGAACAGCGGTCCCAAATCCATTTCCATCAGCCTCGGTTCCAGATTCAGTCATAACCGAGGAAATGTCAATGGACGCATCCGAATTGATAATCCCTGCCGCCTGCGCCACCACGCTCTGCGCCATATCAAAGACGCCCATCACGATATTCCATGTGTTTGTGACAATGAGGATCGGCGGCAGCTGATTTGAACACCCACTTGAAAATCATCCAGGTATCCACATCATGCAGGTTGTTCTTGTCTGCAATCATCTGGATCAGGTCTACGGTCATCACGATAGCCAGAATCACACCTGCAATCGGCACCATGATAGAGTTTGACAGATTCTCAATCATATTGAAAATACTGCCATTCCATCCCTGTGGGGTCTGTCCTACCTGTACGGATATATCCGCGACCTGTTGGTTTACGCTGTCAAACATCCCCGAAAGGTTGCTCATAATACCGCCCACCAGCATTTCTTTCAGCCAATTTGTCAGGGCTTCAAGTAAGAAATCCATACGGTGTCAACCTCCTTTCCGCCGCCCCCGCAGAACTGCGGGAGCGGCAAGGATTTCATGCAGGAACGCTTAGACAGAGAACAGCCCGGAGAGCAGAGGTACAAGGACCATGCCGACTACGGCTACACCAGCGCCGGCCATGAGCTGCTTCATGCCCTGAGATTTGGCGCCAGGGTTGTCGTTGCCGTAACCTTCCAACAGGTTGATGACACCCCAGATACCAAGACCAGCGCCCAGAGCGATAACGAGAGTCTGAAGAACGGTAATTGCCTGTTCAAAAAATGCCATATAGTTTGTTAGCCGGAATCTGATTAAAAAATAGGTTTGTCATGTTTCATAGGCATACAAAAGCCGGAGAATCTGCCGCCCGGTTTCCGGGGGCACTGATTCCGGCTGTCCTCCTTTTTCATTATTTTCTTGCGATTGTCCGCTTTGTACGCCAATGGCCTCAACAGAGGCAGTTGCGGCAAATAGATACGATCACTCCTTTCTCAGCGGAACCGTATTACACGCCCTCCGTGTCTACTTCATATACATCGCAGACCTCATCAGGCTTGAGTTTTAGTCTGGCAGACGAAAAATGCTTCAATATCAAAGGTATTTCGCTTGTCTGCATCAGCTGTGTATTTGAAATTAGGGTGTCTGGTAATGTCATACTTGTCTGAAAGAAACGGACGCACACCGCGCAACTGCAAGATGCACTTGCCGCCATCCATAACTGCCAGCTCGTCCTGGCTCATCAGCTCTTTTCCCAATTTCTGATAGTTGAGCGAGTGGGAAGTCTCCCGTCCCCGGCTCTCTCCGGTGTTGTAAGTGTCTATGGTCTCCTTTCCCAGAACAGCCGCCAGCTCTTTCAGCGTTGTTGGCTCTTTGCCACCCAAGAAGATGGAAGTATCCATATTGCCGATGATGGTATCGGCATTATCTTTGTAAATTGCCTTGAGCTGGCTCTGTGCCTGCAACACCAGACAGGCAGAGATTTCACGGCTTCGGATGGTGGCCACCAGCTTTTCCAGCTTCGGAATCTGCCCGATGTTAGCACACTCATCAATCAAACAGCGCACATGAACCGGAAGCCTGCCGCCATACACATCATCGGCCTTTTCACAAAGCAGGTTGAATAACTGGGTGTAGCACATGGAAATGAGAAAGTTAAAACTGTCATCCGTATCACTCATAATGAGGAACAGAGCCGTTTTTCTGTCTCCCAGCGTATCCAGTTCCAACTCATCGTAGGATGTAACCTCGCGCAGCTCCGCAATATCAAATACGGCCAGACGCGCACCGCAGGAAATCAGAAATCGACTTAGCGGTTTTTCCGGCTGCCAGCTTATATTTCTTATACTGCCGCACTGCGAAGTGGTTTGGCTTTTCCGATTCCAGTGCATCAAACATCAGGTCTACGGGATTTTTGAACTCCTCGTCATCCTCCCGGACTTCCATGGCGTTGATGAACTCGATGAGGGTGGAGAAGTTTTGCTCCTCCACCGGAGCTTCATAGTGGATATATCCGATCAATGCGCAATACAGCAATGTTTCCGCCTTGACCCAGAAATCGTCTCCGGCCTTGCCCTCGCCTTTGGTATTAGCGATCAGCGTTGTCACCAGCTTCAAAATATCCTTTTCCGAGTGGATGTCGGGTAAGAGACTGACATTACTGCCAGCCCCTCCCCTAAGAACCGTACGTGACAGTTTCCCGTCATACGGCTCAAGCCTACCGTAAGGCTCTCGTGTAAAACGAAACCCGGCTCAAATCAAGTAGTCTGGCGCATGCAGATTTCGATGACACCAGGGATGTACCATGATAGCGGGCCATTTCCTGTTGCTTTCAGTGACGAAATGTGTCTTAAACCCCGTTTCAGATGTTATTTTCTCTCCGCATACAGGGCAGCACCGTTTCTGGTTGTTCCAGATTTTGACGAGCTTTTCCCGTCCTTTGGTACGATTCGAGCATCCTTTCTCCGTCACGTTCCTCATAATATCCCGTCCATCTTTCATCGAACGGGTTAGCTTCGGCGGCGATTTTCCTGAATCGGATGATTTTGGTGTTTGCCGCGTATTCCAGCATGAGGTATTTTTCATCGAAGTCTTTACCGCGGAAAGCAGGCTCCGCTGCAAACGTCCACGTCCGGTTATCAATGTGGTGCCAGTATTTATTGGCAATCCATTTCCTACCTTTGCGCTTGTGTCTGCGGCAAGCCCACCTCCATAGGCACTCGAAAATCCTGTGGTCAACCAATCCAAAAATATCCGCCGAAACGACATAGCGGTGGTAATTGACCCAACCACGAATGACAGGATTTAACTTGCGAATGAGCAAGTCCTGTGTAGCGGTTTTGTTCTCCCTAACGATAGTCCGCACTTTTTTGAGGAAGGATTTTATCGCATTCTTTGACGGTTTAATGAGCAGTTTCCCATTGTATTTCCGAACGTTCTGTCCAAGAAAGTCAAAACCGTCGCTGATATGTGTAATTACCGTTTTTTCCTCTGAAAGTTGCAGGCCGCGTTCCGTAAGAAAGTCCTTGATGATGGGCATAACCTCATCACGCAAAGTTTCCGGGCTTTTCCCGGTGACGATAAAGTCGTCGGCATATCGCACGAAGTTGATCTGGTCGTAAACAGTTTTACCTGCCACTGTCCGTCTCATAGGAAATCTTTCTTTTAGAATCCGCTCCAGACCGTCCAGGGTCATGTTCATCAAGACTGGCGATATTGTGCCGCCCTGTGGGGTTCCTTCCTCTGTTGGAAAGAGCTTTTTGGTCTCCACAAAGCCACATTTCAGCCATTTTTTGAGCATCTCTTTATCCATTGGAATGTTTTGCAACAGCCAGTTATGGCTGATGTGGTCAAAGCAACCCTTAATGTCTCCCTCTAAAATCCATTGAGGGGAACCGGCTCTGCACAAATCGTTGAAGCATTGGCCGATAGCATCGTGCGTGCTTCTTCCGATTCTAAAGCCGTAGGAGTTCGGGTCTGCCAGAGTTTCTGCCAATGGTTCCAGTGCAAACTTATATAATGTCTGCATGGCGCGGTCTGTCATCGTTGGAATACTCAGTGGGCGTAATTTTCCGTTTTTCTTCGGGATATACACTCGTCTGAGAGGTTGGGGCTGATAGCCCCGGCGCTTGAGTTTGTCAATCGCCTCGAATTTGCCTTTTGGCGTTTTCCATAATTCATGGTCTACACCAGCGGTATTTTTGCCTTTATTACTTGTCACACGCTTCACCGCCAGTGCCTTGGCATAGAAAGAGTGTGTCAACAGCCATTGCAGGGATTTCACCTTGTTGTAATGACCGTCTTTTTGAGCCTTTGCGATACGCATTTGCAGCTTTTTAACATAGGCCTCCGCTTTCTTCCAGTCAATGGACTCCCAGCATTGTGCCTTGTCAGCAGGCGCACACAGTTTCCTGTTCATTTGCGATTCCTCCTCTCAAAAGTTCTGTAAATTCTCTCGTAAAGATAGACCTGCTGGAAGTCAGCCCGCTTTCGCGTGGGATATGTTTCAATCCCTGTCCGTCCTCATTACAAGGTCGGCATTCGCTTTTTCCAGCGTTCCTTACCCGCGTTTCTATCGGCTTCCCTTGCGGTCAGCTTTCCGAATATACGGAGAGAGCGCGGGCTTACCACGTTTCACGTAATCAACCGTGTAGGTTAGGTGCCGCCTATCCGCCGGCAGTCTTGTTTGTCCATGTGTTCCCAGCTTACAAGAGAACATCCGACTGCACACCTTTTGGTTCAGGCTTATCAGCAACTTTAGCCTGGTTCCCACTAACGACGTTTAGCAGCGATTTACTTACATTCACCATACTACACAAGCCAAGCTCCCCAGCCGGACGTTGCTTCCAGCTTTTCGCCTCTGCCTCGCGGTTTTGGCTTGACCCTTTCGGGAGGGCTACCTTTTCTCGTCATGCTGCCTCGCGGCCGTTACCAGCCGCTTCGGTGACGATAGGCTACTGCTAATGGAATAACAGGTTCGGTCAGAGCCGAACAGTTTAATTACGCGACCTCGTGTCGCGCGTATGCAAAAGGGTTATAGTGCATGGACTTCTTGAAGTTGATGGTATTTAGGACCTTGATTCGGTACGGCTCATAAATGACCTTGCCGTGCTTATCCTTCATGGGCTTTCCGTCCTTCCCCAGCTTGGGCGTACCCCTTTGGAGCATTTTTCCGCACTCCACCAGAATTGTTCCCTTCGGGTCCGTCACAACATAGGAGCTGTGCATCTGCATCAGGTTGGGTTTCAGCCAGAATCGGGTCTTACCGGAACCGGAGCCGCCAATCACCAGTACATTTTTGTTTCTGGCAGTCTTGGGGTCCTTGGGGCGGCTGTTCATGGTCAGGCTCTCCGTTTTTGTCAGAATCACATTGTTCTGAAATACAGGATCAACGTAAGGTGCAATATCCTCACGGGTTCCCCAGCGGGCCGAACCATATTCCAAACCATGTCGATATTTCTTGGCGTTCTTGCTTTTAAGATACACCGCCAGCCTCAGACTAACACCGCAGCACAGCCCTACCAACAAGTCCAATGGATGCAGGCTTGGCCAGAAACTTTGCAACGCCCCAGGCAGAACCGCAACCAGCGAAAGAAACTTTTCTGAAGCATCCGCCCCTTGTGCCATTCGCCATGCCTCTCCAAAATTGGTAGCAAACAGCCCCAGCAGGATATACGGCATATTCAGCAAAATGAGCTTTTTGATGTCCAATGTCTTTTTCATCGTTCCAGCTCCTTTCGCTTGGTGCGATCCACCACAGCATTTTTAACCATCTCTTTGAACTGGTTAAGTTTTGCCAGTACGGACGGGCGCTCTGTTTTCGTTGCCTTTTTGACCTTTTTGTTGGTGTACTCTGTAAAAGCTGCTGTCAGAGCATCTGCATCACGGCCTTTGAAAAAAATCAGGTACTTTGGTGGAGAACTGCTGCGATCCTTTTTCACCGCATAATCCACACCATATTTCCGGGCGATTTTCTCAAACTCCTTGATAGAGGGGTCTGTGATCTCAATGTTGGATATTCCCTGATTCTGCCCGACAAGCTGCTTCACAGTCTGTTTTCCATGCGGAACAACCGGCGCATCACGGCTTCTCTGTTTTTCCAGCTTCTTTTCCTTTCGATGTGCCATGTACTTGCTTATGGCAGCCTTAAACATTCTGCCGGTAAACTTTGTTCCACTGACAACCAGCGTCAAAGTTCTGTTTTCCACTTCTTCCTGCATTTTCTCGCCTCCTTTCCACGAAGTTTGCAGGGAATCTCTTTTTTTTGCTAAGGCGGAACCACCAGCCGCCGCAGAAGATAACGCTTCATACCGCCCTCCTTAGCGTAACTGGTCAGAATGGTCATAGTGCAGATTGCCCTGGCGTACCTTTGCGTGGCTCAAAATCTTAATCTGCCCCTTTTCCTGACTATCCAGTGCTTTTTCATAACCGGTATCCGACAGGAACAGGCGGGTTCGTTCGCCTTTCCAGCCAACAGGAGAATCGTTCGTCAGCACATCAAAAATAATCATGTGCCGGGTGTCCTCCGCAAAACGCTGGAGGTCCATATATCCATGACCATGATAATTCTGCGCTCCTGCCTTTGCCCGCATTTCTTCCATCAGCTGCCCTATGGTCTTTCCCTCAGACATCATGCTTGCTCCTTTCTCCCGGCAGTTCCGGGCAATAAAAAAGCGACCATTTACCAGCCGCCATACAGATCGTGATTTACTTGTGAGGTGTAATGATTGCTTATCGTGGTCGGTGCATTGAACAGAACGGTCAGAAGATACTGCTTTATGTTACGAATTTCCGTGGTGTTCTTCTGTAAACAGTCCATGACAAACTCAATGTGCGAGTTATCCAGCTTCAAGAATCTGGAACGAACGATTTCATGCGGAAAATCACTTCCTGCAATACGGGTGGTCTTTCGCTTTGCACAGACCGTTTCCACGATTAGCTCCACAATCTCATCCAAATCCTCCCGATAAGTTTCATACTGCTGACACAGGTATTCATACCCGATATTCTCCTGAATCAATTCCCGATAACTCTCTATCTCTGTGAGTGACATCGCATCCCTTCCTTTCCGTTCCGGCAGACAATCTGCCGCGCAATCCCGGAAGGGAATGGAATCGGTACTTGATCCATAAATATTTTGTTTTTGAGTATTTGATTTCTCTATATTTAATTCTGCGGGCTTTTCCGTATCCGGTTTATCCATATACGGGTTTTCCGTATCTGGTGAATCCGTATCCGGTTTTCTAAGCTGTGGCTGCTCGTATATGACATACTCCGTATCACTAATGCGTCCCTGGCTGTCACGCAGTTTGTGCCGCACAATGTAACCGGCAGCCTCCAATTCCCGCAACGCAGCGCCTATGGCATCCACGCCCTCCTTACAGATCTTTGCAAGACCACGGGTGGTGTAATTCCAGTCCTCTGGCAAAGACAGCATCATGGAAAGCAATCCTTTTGCTTTTAGCGATAAATTGGCATTTCGTAAATGATGATTGCTCATCACGGTATAATCACGGGTCCGTTCAATGCGAAAAACGGCCATCGACCTCACTCCTTCCGAATTTTTGGTACAAAAAAACCGCAATCCTCATTCCAAAGAATTGCGGTGTTCAACACTTTTCAAATTTTCTTGCATAGAACCAAAACAGCGGCTTTCGAGGACGCGCCTCTGTAAATGGCTCCTCCTGGGCGAAAGGAAGTGTTTGCATCACTCGGTCAATATCCGTTGAATCCATGTCATGCTGAGATTTGCAATCTTCCCGGATTGCTTCTTGAATTTCCTTTACCGTACACATAGTCATTCCTTTCCTTTCGTTGTATGGGTTTATGAGCGGCGGCGTTTTCCCGGTTTGAAATCGAGGATATGTCCCTCAATCACACGAGCATAACGCTTGATCTTGATCTCCCGGCGCTGCTGGCTTTGCAGGGCAGCCTGATACCCATCCTCGGTCAAAAACAGCCGCATTTCCTCTCCGGGGCTGCCGTAAGCTGTGCTGGGACGCAGGACGGAAAACTCAATCATCCAGCGTGTGTTATCCCAAAACCTCTCTACGGCGAGAATGTTGTGTCCTTTCAGCTCACGGGCTGAAATATCCATCATAGGCGGCTCCTTTCATCGTTCCTGGTCTCTCTGACGCTTTTTCTGCCATGCCTCCAGCAGCTTGATGATGGTTTCCTGCATCCGCTGGGGCGTATAGCTTTTAGGGAAATACTTCCGCAAGGTGTCAGAGGTAAATGTCACTCGGTCCAGATCGCTTTTCTTTTCCTCACCCATGATGACACGCATCATATCGAGGGTCAGATGCCCCTCCTGACTGTATTTCTTGAGCCGCTGGGCTTGAGAAAGAGAAGGGGTAGCCTGTTCGCTGTCCATCGCGTCCAACAGGTCTACCTGTTCCTCCTTTTTGAGAAAGGACAGCTCATAGGCAGGGTTCAGGGCGATTTTCTTCTCATCGACCATATCCATCAATTCAGGAATCAGTTCAGTCAGACGGATATAACGAAAAATCTGGTTTTTACTCTGACCTACTCTGCTCTGCCAAAACCTCGCTGGACTTCTTCCCAAAATCGTTCCCAACTTGGGAACAATTTTCTTTACTCGGTCTGCCAGCCTGCCTTTTCATAGCCTCCAGCTTCATCTTGTAAGCAAAAGCCCTTTCACTTGGGAGCAGACTTTCCCGTTGCAGATTGCTGTCAACCATAATGATTGTGGCGGCATCATCATCCAAATCCCGAACAATGACCGGCATGGTCTCCTTGTCTGCCAGCTCACTGGCTCTGTGCCGCCTGTGTCCGGCTACCAGCTCATAACCGCCCTCCGGGTCCGGTCGAGCAATCGCCGGAACCAGAACGCCATACTGCTTGATACTGTCAGCGGTCTCCATCATGGCTTCGTCATCCTTGACTTTGAATGGGTGGTTCTTAAAGGGATGCAGTTCAGACAGCGGAATCTCCTGAATCTTTTCCAGCTTTGCATCCTGACGGCCTTCTTCGGTGGAGAACAGATCATCTACCGAGGCCAGCTCTATTTTTTTCGCGCTGCTTTTCAAGTTTCAACACCTCCTTCGTCAGTATTTCGATACCCCTCTGCCACCTTGCCGCCAGGGTCATGGGCGAAAATACTTTTTCCCTCTGCGCTGATTTCCTTTGCACGGACAGAGTGTGGAATCTCCGTTCCAAAGATTTTGATTTTACTTCCATAGGTGTCCCGCAGCAAAGCAGTAATCTCTTTTGCAAAGTTGGTGCGGTTATCCACCATCGTCAGCAGGATACCGTCAATCTGGAGCTTTGGATTGATCTGCCGTTTCACCTTACTGACCGTAGATAGAAGCTGTTCCAGTCCTTTGGCGGGCAGATACTCTGCCTGAACGGGAATAATGATCCTATTCGCAGCGGCCAGCGCATTAACTGTGAGCATACCAAGGGAGGGCTGGCAGTCGATGAGGATATGGGAATATTGTCCCTTCAGTGTGTCCAGATATTGCCGTAAAATCGTTTCACGGCTCATGGCGTTTACCAAAGAAACCTCCATACCGGAAAGCTGAATATCCGCAGGCATCAGGTCAACGCCTTCTGCATGATGCAGAATACCTTCTCCGGGGCGTATAGGCTGATCCATCAGAATTTTGCCCATTGCATCCGACAGTGTAAATGGCAGCTTGTCCGGTTGCGGATTTCCCAGCTGATTGTCAGGCTTCCTTGCGGGTCCCCGTCGATCAGAAGCACTTTCTTTCCGGCCTGTGCCAGACCTATTCCCAAGTTCGCACAGGTTGTTGTTTTGCCAACGCCGCCTTTCTGGTTGGCGATGGCGATGATTTGTGTGTTCATGACTTCACCTCATTTCTGATTGTTGCTGTTGTTTCTGGAAATGGCAAAAGCCGCCACTTCAAAATTAACAGTGAAGTGACGGCTCTTTCTATCGCCGGAATACGAGTTCCTGAAAATGAAAAAAGCACCCAGCATTTATACTGTGTGCTACATCGAATTCATATTCAATTATTCAAATTAGCTCAAACTATGCCAAACTGCCACAGCCAAAAAACGAGGGGAAGGAGGGCTGAAAAAGCACCCCAAAAATCGGCTCTCGGTTAACCACTTTGGGAACCACTTCCCCCTCTTTTTTGCCCTCTTTTTAGCCAGTTAACCACTTGCGGACCACTAAAAATTGGATGAAATCGGCTCTCGTTTTGCCAAATTTGGTCAAACCATATCAGCCCGTTTAGATATAGCAAAAGCCCGGAAAACCTTGATTTTCCGGGCTTTTTGAACCATTTTGATATAGTCTGAGCAGTCGATTATCGCTTGCTGAACTGCGGAGCGCGACGAGCTGCTTTGAGACCGGATCTGGTACGCTCTTTCATACGTGGATCACGTGTAAGGAATCCAGCAGCTTTAAGAACTGGTCTGTACTCGTTGTCTGCCTCAAGAAGGGCTCTTGCAACACCATGACGAATCGCACCAGCCTGTCCTGTGTATCCACCACCATGAACATTAACAAGTACATCAAACTTGCCTTCTGTTTCTGTAGCAACCAGTGGCTGACGAACGATAACTTTCAGTGTATCTAATCCAAAATATTCATCAATGTCTCTTTTATTAATAGTGATTTTACCGGTTCCAGGTACCAGATAAACTCTTGCAACTGATTTTTTTCTTCTTCCTGTTCCGTAGAATTTTGCGCTAGCCAATGTTTTCTACCTCCTCATTAAAATGTTAAAACTTCCGGTTTCTGAGCCTCATGTTTGTGTTCAGATCCCGCATAAACGAAAAGTTTCTTGTACATGGTTCTTCCAAGAGGTCCCTTAGGAAGCATTCCTTTCACTGCCAGCTCAACAACCTTCTCCGGTTTTTTAGCCATCATTTCTTTTAATGTAGTCTCTCTCATGCCACCAACATAATCAGAGTGGTTGTAATAAACTTTCTGATCAAGCTTCTTACCTGTAACTTTGATCTTGTCAGCATTGATGATGATCACATAATCACCTGTATCTACGTGAGGTGTAAACTGTGGTTTATTCTTTCCTCTTAAAACGCTTGCAACACCGGAAGCCAAACGGCCAAGGGTGCATCCAGCAGCGTCAACTACATACCATTTTCTTTCGATTTTATCTGGATTAGCCATATAAGTCTCTGCATGGTTTTACCTCCTGCTATTTATCAACGATTGTTTGTCAAACTGCGGTATCCCGCAAATATTTATAATCCTGAACGTACATGCAAAAAAAACTGCGGAAATGTCCGAAACCGCTGATAAATACTGTCGCCCTGGGCTATTGGCTTAAGTATCTTCGCACTACGTCACATTGAGTAATTATATTATATTGGCATCAGTATGTTAAATGACTCTTTCT
>NZ_JAYFUY010000046.1:0-19406 GCF_059933065.1 Blautia sp. HA3515
TACATGGTATACGTGATGGTATGTCAAGATTGGCTATTCTATTTTCTTTGCTACCACCACCATTCTTCCATTCCTGGCAGAATATTCGCAAGTTACTAATGTCAGCAGATCATCCCCATACTCCGGAATAACATTGGTTTCATACAGGGACAATCTTTTACACTTCCTCACATATTCGTCAAACTTTTCATTCTTATCCGCATTCACAAATTCATAAAATGCAAATCCCTTTGTATCGTATACTGTAGTTTTAAACACTGCCTGCAGAGTACATCCAGACAGCAAGACACTCTATCATTCCCAAAGCACGAAATCCATGTCTTATTTTCTTCATATGTCAGTTCCTCCTTATGTCCATTTTCAGTATCATTTTCAACGGCAAAAGGCGGCAGAAAATGCCCTCACGCACTTTCTGCCGCCTGTACCCCTATTCTTCACTTAAATCACTTTTTCTCACTTATCCATGCTCTCTTCCCGGTTTCTTCTCCGGTTCCTTTGCTGGTTTGTCAGCCTGTGCCACACGTTCCTTATTCAATGCCAGCTTTTCCATGATAGACATTCCCTTTGTATCCGATTTTTCCTGCTTCTCCGGTTTTATATTATTGAGAACACCGTCAATCTGGTTATAATTTGCCTCTTCCAGTTCTTCCACTTTTGTCGAAAGGATTTTTCTCTCTCTCCGTTCCGCCAGATCATCTATACGATTTACAAACGCTTTCGCTGCTTTTACATCTTCTACAGGTTCCCCTTCATCAATGACCCCCTGCAGCCATTCTCTGATATATCCTGCATCTCCGCTTTGTAAATCACAATAAATCCGGCTCACATTTTCTTCTCTATCATCTACCGCATCCCAATATTCATAAGTATCATACTCTTCTGAAAATTTATCGATGTCCGCAGCCAGCTCCCTGCAGTCTTTGTCATAATTTTCTGCTATTTTCTGGCTTTCCAAAGCTTTTGTTTCCCTATCCCATACTTTCATTTCCGGAAACGGGCAATAGCATCCTTGATTGCCTGTTGCACCAGCGTACTATCCCGAAATTCCGGCACATGGTTGATCATATCCACATCAATCGCCTTACCACTTACCAGATCAAACTCACTGTCCATATAACGCTCAGTTCCTTCCGTATGCAGCGTAAATCCAATGCCTTTTACAGCACTCATTCTTTCTGACGGAATCGCTTCATACAAATGCACTGCTTCCTCAAAGGTAAGATTTTCATGGTATTCCCCAAAGACTCGGAAATTCCATACACTCCGCCACATAAAATGTCAATGTCTGCACCGGATGTTCCGTAACCACCTCTGCTTTCTGCTGATCGGACGTTGTTTCTCTAAAACTTTTCACTTTTTCCTCCAGATATTGATTTGCTCTGGCTAAGTATTCCTCAATGCTTCCGGACTTCTCTGCTGTGATAGGATTGATGTCTACCATCATACCTCCAACGGATAAGCCATTCTCATGAAGCATATCAAAAAATACATCTTCCCCCGTAATCTCCTCCCTGATATTCAATCACCACTTCCACATCAGAATCTTCCCTTTGAATATCTGCAGTCCGGCTTCCATATACTCTTGCTGCAGTCACTTTCACATCATACCCCGGCATCATCCACCATGCTTTGTGCATAAGCCAACACAGTTTCCTCGATGTCTACCCGGCTCATCTGGTTCAATGCTTTCTCTGGTTCCGTTTTATCAGAAACAGGCGGTACCTTTAATACTTCTTTCTTTGCTTCCCTCTGTGCCTGTTCCTGACGCACCAGATGGACGAATCCATCCAACACCGCCGGATGGCTGTCTACCAGAAAATCTATATTTCTATTTCTCTCCCAACTGTCCATATCCTCCGCTACCGGGATTGTCTTTGCCCATTCCTTGTTTTCCCGTGAAAAGCGTCCGTGCCTGCTCTTTCAGACGGATGCTGCTGGAAAGAACGTAAACAACTCGCTCCATACCATATCCGTCAAGCACTTCCTCTGCCGCATCCGGCTGCAGATGCATCCCGTCAAAATTATCACGGATAGCAGCTTCTATGGCATTTTTACAGGCAATGTTCTCGTTTCTGGATATTCGGTACTGTTCCAGTTCCCCGTGTTCTCTGGCATACGCCGCTGAGTGGGCATACACCGAAAAATATTCCTCAGATAATTTCTGCGGCTCTATGCGGTTTGCTTCTTCCACATGCTCCATGAATGACTCGTAATTCAGCACCTCGCCATCCTCATAGTCCAAGTTCTCATCTTCCAGAATTTCACTCATAGCCTCTTCTATATTTAAATCCGTATTGTCATAAACTCCTCCGTCCAACTCCCGGTAATTTCGGCTGTAAAAGGTATAATCAAATCCTTCATCCGTATGCTGGATGGTAAAATACCGTCCGCCAATCGCATAAGCAATCTGTGTCTCATGCAGATCAATCGCAACATCCATCTGCTCTACTACGGATTGTATCTCCGGATTATCCCACCCTTCTATCTCTCGGTAATCGAAAGTCATGCGGTCTATGCCGTTATAACACTGGATAAAGTCAAGACTTCCCGGAAGCGGATTGCTGTTCTGGATACCAAAGGCTTTTCTCTTATCATTTGGCAGTGAAAAGTACGCCTGCAGTGCTTCTTTTATGTCTGCATACTTCTTTATGTCCAGTGGCCCGGCTTTCTGCAAATCCTCTACCACATAATAATAGTCAATATAAGAATGCTCTGCTTTCTGCTCTTCTCTATCCTGTTGCTGTTCTAAAAACTGCGCTACTTCCTGAAATCCAAAACGATCTACATACTGAGCATGGTTCTCCCCATTCTGATGAAGCAGTACAATATCACTAACTGACAGGGAATGTCCGGTAAAATCTTCCGGACGAAACAGGTTAAACTGCTCAAAAATATCATCCAGGGTCTGTCCTTTTTGAAGCGGCGCTGTATAAATCAGCTCGTAGTTTCCCTTTTCCACCTGCAGACCGGACTTTTCCAGTAAATCCAGACTGGCGAAACGATGGTAATGCAGCTCTTCACCATCTTTTAACTGATAAATACCGAAACGGTCTGTCTCTCCTGTAAACAATTCTTTTTCTTTCTCATTTAAGAAAACAGGTGCCTCCAGTTCCTTCCTTGCATTTTCAATCACCTGTTCATGAACACGAAAATCTGGATGATGAAGCGTATCCCGAAGCTCCTGTGCCAGCTTATAGGTATCTGCCATATTTCCAGTTTTCTCCGCATAAGTGTGGAGTAATTTCCATTCCGAATCATTTAATACAGGTTCCCCAAAGTCTATACGATTGATCAGATTTTCCACCTGTTTTTCTATAGAAAGTTCTGTGCTTTCTACTACCTCTGCTTCATCTACATCAAACCAGAAATCATAAAAGACCGGGTAATCATCACCTTTTCCATTTGATGCCAATATTGACATCACCTCTGCACCCTGATCTCTGAAATACTCTTCCACATCAAGATTTGCCAACGCATCCTCATCCATTCCGGCAATATTGTTCATCTGTTCTTTTACCCATTCCCGGCTCTGATCTGTTATTTTACATACCACATAATCCGTTTCAAACTGAGAGGAAAACATAACCACCACATCACTGTCTTTGATTGGTTCCTGTTCCATTGCTTCCATTTCCTGATCAATTTTAAGGAAGGCATCCTCATTTTTCTCCATTTCTTCCTTAAGTCTGCGAAATTCCTCTCTGTTTTCATCCCATGCTTTCTGTAATTCTGCATATCTTCCCATATCTGCTCCTTTCCGGGTTATCCCTACAATGCCGCTTCCTGTTTCTTTGCCGTTTCTGCCATCGGTGCTGTTTTCTGCTGTCCGGCCTGCTTTTCTTTCATAGACTGCAGTTTCTCCATGATGGAGGACTTCTCCTGCTTATCTGGCAGTTTTTCTACACTTGCCTCTTTTCCCATCCGCAATCTTCTCTACTCTCTGCTCCAGATTTTCTATTTTATGGATGTCCTTTTCAATCTTCCCCGCATTTTTCAGACAGAAATCCTTCATGGCCTGATAAGGACGTTTCATCTGATAGAAAAATCCGCCCTCTTTTGGCTGTGCTACTTCCTGTGCTTCTTTTCCGACCATAGCTCTTCCTACATTTTTCAGCATGGGTTGTAGTTGCCCGCAATTCTCCGGCTACCTGATCGATCTTATCCATCGAACTCTGCATTTCTTTCGCACTCTGCAGCAATGACTCCCGTATCTGGGTAAGACTTTCCTTTACCCCTAAGAACTCACACACATGATTTAAGGCAGTCACACCCTGATCTTTAAAATTTTGAACAAGCTGTGCTGCCTTTTCATTCAATCTGGTTTTCATACCATGTATCTGTTCCTGCAGGTGATTGCGCCTGCCCCTGCAGATTCTGTATCAGATCGGACAGGGTATGACGTACTTCTTTTGTCTGTGGGATCTGCTGTACCTGTGCAAGCTGTGCCTTGACCGTATCCAGTTTCCAGAACGGAAAAGAAATTTTCCTCAATATCATTCATGTAATTCATCAGTAGGTGAACCGTCTGCCGGTTCTGCTCCAAATTCACATCCAGCAGGATTTTTAACAATTCCTCTACGTTTGGCATCTCTGTTTCTTTTTCTTCCGCCACTTCAATTTTTTCATTTTCCAAGGGCATTTTTTAGTCCTCCTATAAACTCGCTGCTTTTTCTCTGTTTTTGTTATTTCCTATTCCCATCTGGCTGCTCTGTTCTTTAAACTGTGCCAGTTTTTCCATAATAGAGGTACGAGCATCCTCTTTTCCGGATAAAGATGTATCTGCTTCCTCCTGCTCTTCCAGACAATCCTCTGCTCCTTTTTCATCCATGTTTAAAAGAGCATTTAATTCTGATAATCGATCCAGCTTTTCATTCAGTTCTAACTCCTGTGCAAAAGGTTTCTTTACTTCTTCTTTTGCATTTTCAAGCTGCTTTTGGGTATTGTTCAATGCTTCTTTTTCCTTTTGCAGCTCCTTTTCCATCGCATCCAGTGCATTGCCGATACGGGTCAGATTACCAAAGACATCGGTACCGATTTCCACGTTATGGCTCAATGCGCCTTTTAAATTGACCGTAAACTTCTGATAAAAGCTGTCAAACGTAACATTCATTTTAAATCCCAGATACTCTCCGATTGGTGTTGCCACATTGGGTGTTTTTACCTGTCTGCAGAAAGAAATGAGGGCAGTTCCGGCTTCCTTTTTATCCGTGTAGATACGATCTCCAAGTTTCATCGCAAAACTTTCCTTATCCGCAGGCTTCACCTCTTTGTAATGCGCCAGATCAATCTCATATGCGGCAATCATTTCTTTTGCCGCACTGATTTTCTTCGGGTAATTCTTTGCGATATTATCCTCCAGACGGTAAATCTGGCTGGTATGGTTGGCTTTTAAGAGTTTGAGCTTTGATACCTGAATGTCCAGATCCATCTTTTCTTTTATGTAGGGATTACCCGTAGCCAGTGCCTTAACTTCCGCATAGGATAATGCCGCTTCATCTACATCCTCACAGGAACGTACCGGGGATTTACTGGTCATAATCTGCCCGATGAATTTCTGTTTATTCTCAATGAGCTGCCAGGAGTATGCATCAAATGTTCCCTCTGTGATATAGCGGAAAATGCGGACTTTCGGATTTTCATTTCCCTGACGTAAAATACGTCCTTCCTGCTGTTCAATATCAGACGGACGCCACGGCACATCCAGGTGATGCAGGGCAATCAGTTTGTCCTGCACATTGGTACCTGCGCCCATTTTTGCAGTGGAACCAAGCAAAAAGCGAACCTGCCCGCTCCTTACCTTTGCGAACAGCTCCGCTTTTCTTATTTCTGTATTTGCCTCATGTATAAATGCGATTTCTTCTTCCGGTACCCCTTTCGCCATCAATTTTCTTTTGATGTCATGATATACGTCATCAAAAACTTCTGCATCTTCTTCCTTTCCATTTATTTCAGCTTTTGCTTTACCGACAGCCTTCGGTGTACGTAAGGTCGCAGAAAATCAACTGAGTAGATTTCTGCTCTGCTGTCTCTTTCCAGATGTCCAGTGCCTTTTCCACACAGGCATTAACTTTGGAATCTTCATTATCCGGCAGCATCGGATTGACAAGTCTCTGATCCAGTGCCAGTTTTCTTCCATCGTTGGTTATCCGCAGCATATTATCCTGTGACGGGTCAACCAGCCTGTCCCTGACGGCCTGCGCCCGGTCTGCAAGACTTTCCACCATTTCCTGTTGATATTCGCTGGGTTTTAACACCACATCTTCATAGACCGCCTCCGGAACCGGAAGTTTCAGCATATCCGGTGTCTGAATGTCTGCCGACTCTTTAAAGACAGAAATCAGCTCCGGCAGGTTGAAGAATTTCGCAAACCTTGTTTTCGCCCGGTATCCGGTTCCCTCCGGTGCCAGCTCAATGGCAGCGATGGTTTCCCCAAAGGATGCCGCCCAACTGTCAAAATGTCCAAGCCCCATCCTCTGCAGCGTGCCATACTGGAGGTAACGCATGTTCGTGTAGAGTTCCGTCATACTATTCGAGATGGGGGTTCCGGTTGCAAACGTAACGCCCTTTCCTCCGGTCAGTTCGTCCATGTACTGGCATTTTGCAAACATATCCGAGGACTTCTGTGCTTCGGTCTGTGCGATACCTGCCACATTCCTCATTTTGGTATAAAGGAACAAATTTTTATAGTTGTGGCTCTCATCCACAAAGAGCCTGTCCACTCCCAACTGCTCAAAGGTAACGACATCATCTTTTCTGGATGTATCATTCAGGCGTTCCAGTCTTGTCTGCAGGGATTTCTTTGTTTTTTCCATCTGTTTGATGGTGTAACGCTCCCCATTCTCCGCTTTTGCCGTTTCAATCGCCATCTCGATCTCATCAATCTGTCCTTCGATGATGCGCTCCTGACGTTCCTGGACAATGGAATTTTCTCGAACTGACTATGCCCGATGATGACTGCATCATAATCACCTGTAGCGATCCTGGAACAGAATTTTTTACGGTTTGCAGGTTCAAAATCTTTTTTCGTAGCGGCAAGGATATTTGCTCCCGGATAAAGCTGCAGAAATTCACTTGCCCACTGCCCGGTCAAATGATTCGGTACTACAAACAAAGATTTCTGGGCAAGTCCAAGCCGTTTGCTCTCCATTGCAGCCGCCGCCATTTCATGAGCTTTTCCAGCCCCCACACAATGTGCAAGCAGAGTATTATCCCCGTAAAGCTGATGGGCAACCGCATTTTTCTGATGCGGACGCAGGGTAATGTCGGGGGACATTCCCGGAAAGGTCAAATGGCTTCCGTTCGAATTCTCTGGGGCGGTTAGAATTGAAAATTTCATTGTACTTTTCGCAAAGTGCCTCCCTGCGGTCTGCATCCTGAAAGATCCAATCCTTATAGGCTTCCCGGACAGCTTCCTGCTTCTGACTTGCCAAAGTAGTCTCTTTTTTATTTAATACACGCTTTTCCTTGCCATCCTCTATAACGGTATCAAAAATACGGCAGTCTCGTAAGTTTAAGGAATCTTCCAGTATTTTATAGGCATTCGCCCTGCCTGTTCCGTAAGTAGCTTCCACAAGAGGATTGCCGCTGTCTGCATTCTTTCCCTTGATGTTCCACTGTCCGGTCACCGGGAGAATACTGCACTCCGATAACCTCTTTGTCCATCTTCCACTCCGGTGTTTCAAACACCTGCCGCATAAAATCATTGATGTATTTAGGGTCTACCCAGGTTGCACCAAGCCGTACCTCTATTTCGGAAGCATCCAGAAGTTTCGGCTGTACCCGTTCCAGTGCCGCTACATTTACGGCATATTCCGGGTTCGTTTCTGCAGATAAGCGGGCAATAGACAGCTTTTCCCGCACTTTTCCGGATAAATACTCATCACTGTTTTCCCATCCGGCATATGGGTCATCTGGGTCACTTAACGGATTCTTAAAGATCACACCCGACAGCTCTGACACAATCCGCTCATAATGTTCGGAACCGCCTAAAAGCGATTCCATGTACCGAATATCCACACAGGCTTTTTCACTCATGGAAACTGCCAGCGCTTCGAAAGGGGTATCTACGGAAGTCACCGTTTCCTGCCGTTTGATGGTACGCTTTGTAAACATATCTGCTTTGCACTTCAAGGTACCATCCTCATTTAAGACTTCCAACGAACATAGCAGACAGTAACTGGAATCCTGATTAAACGCCCGCTTATTGGTCTGGGAATTGATAAGTCCGAATTTCTTTGTAAACTCATCATACAACGCAGATAATTCTGCCTGCTTTTCCCGGATAACGGTATCTCCGTATTCTTCCAACTGATAGGCAATGAGATCATTGACGGTATCACGAAGCGAAACCATTCCTTTGATACGCTCCTGCATGGTTCCTGTCATCTCCACAGGCTTCATCACGGAACTTTCCCGTAATACACTTCCCCATCTACTACCGCATAACTGAAATTTTTCACCGATGGGTCAGCCAGAATCGTCGCTTTTTCTATATCATCTTCCAGCTCATCCAGACCGGAGTTTTCAATTTCTCCCTGTATATGGCTCATTGCTTCCTTTAGTTGTTCTTCCAGAGATTTTCCCTCTATTGGGCTGCACGTGGCTTCCATGCCATAGGGTCCGGATACCAGTTCCATCTTTCCTGCCACCATTTCCGGATGTTCAATGAAATACTGGTTCATGGCAATTCCATCTTCATTTTCTCCAAGATGTACCCAATCCGGTTCCAGATCCACCACACGGTCACGCTTCTTAAAGAACAGAATGTCAGAAGTGACTTCCGTTCCGGCATTCGCCTTAAATGCTGTGTTTGGCAGACGCACCGCTCCCAGAAGCTCCGCCCTCTGTGCCAAGTATTTTCGGACGGCAGGACTTTTCTTATCCATGGTTCCCTTAGAAGTAACTACCGCTACAATTCCGCCTGGCCGTACTTTATCCAGAGATTTTGCCAAGAAATAGTCATGGATTAAAAAGTTATGTTTATCGTATGGCTTATCCGCCACCTTATACTGTCCAAAAGGTACATTTCCCACCACAACATCAAAAAAATCCTTAGGATGGTTTGTTTTTTCAAAACCAGAAATCTGAATCTCTGCCTTTGGATAAAGCTGCTTTGCGATCCGTCCGGTCAGGCTGTCCAGCTCCACCCCGTACAGGCGGCTGTCCTGCATCCGCTCCGGCAGCATCCCGAAGAAATTCCCGATACCTATAGACGGTTCCAGAATATTTCCTTTTTCAAACCCCATCCTGCCAAGTGTATCGTAGATAGAACGGATAATTATCGGAGATGTGTAATGGGCATTTAAGGTAGACTCTCTGGCAGACGCATATTCTTCCGGGCTTAACAGGGATTTCAGCTTCTGATACTCGTTATACCATGCACCGTTTTTCTCATCGAAGGCTTCGGAAAGTCCTCCCCAACCCACATATCCGGATAAAATTTGCTGTTCTTCCTGTGTTGCAATCCGATGTTCGTTCTCAATCTGCTGTAATGTCTCAATCGCTGCGATGTTCCGTTCAAACTTCTGTTTTGCGGTTCCTGCCCCTAATGCATCATCTGTTATATGAAAATTGACAGCTCCCGTTCGATCAATCCTATCCCCCGGCTCCGTCTTTTGCACTGTAACTTCTGGTTTTACTTCAAAGTCCGGCATCAATGGCTCGACCTCGGAAGTATCCACTTCCTCTGTTTCTACCATCTCCTCATTTATTTCCGCAGTTTCTTCCTGTTCCGGTACGTCTGCTTTCCCATTCTCCGACTCTTCTTTTTCCGGCTCTGACTTCTGTGCCTGCAGATTTTTTCCAGCTTCATGCACCAGCTCATCATAAGGAATTTCCCGAATTTCCTCTGCATGATCAGAAAGATATTCCCTTGCTGCAGCCTCATTGATCAAAAAAACTGCTTTGCTTCGAATACGGTTCTAAATGTCCATCTTCTTCAATGGTTACAAGACGATATCGGATTCCTTGCCGTCCATCCTGATAGTGATAAGTAAAAAAGCCGATACTGTAATCGGTATAATCTTCTGTACTTTCCAGTGCCACCACCTTACGATGATCGTTCTGTCCCTGTTCTATCTCTGGTTCTTGAACTGTTTCTTCCGGTATTTCCGCTTCAGCCTGCAGTTTTTCTTTTGCTTTTTCCAAAGCTTTCTGTTCTTTTTCTGCCTTCCACGCTGCAAAGGCTTCTTTTGCTTTTGGAGTAAGGAAACGATCTATATCAATCAGTTTCCGGATACGTTCTGCAACTTTTGTCCATGTAAGCAAAAGCTTTGCTGTCGGCTCCATAATACTTCCTTTACTCAGTCGCAGACCCTTTCCATCATAATCTGCATAACTGTGCCACGCACCCACAAGTGCAGGACTGGAGCCTCCGATTCCATACTCATTCTTTAAAAAATCTGCCTGCTCTTTCTTGTTATGGTTGTTTAAAAAGAACTCATAAATACGGAATAACCCGCCGGACATACTGCTTCCACGACTTAACTTATAGTCAATTTCATCCTGCGTGATAAATGTTTCTACTGGCACTTCCACTTTTTTTGCTGACGGAAAAGATAGCTCTTCCCTTTTCAGTTCCTCCACGGAGGTACGGATGTCTTTCGGCTTATAAATCAGGCGGAACCTTGCTTTTACTTCTCCTCTGTCCAGTTCTCCGATTGCCTTATCCATATGATAAAGTATTTTATCAATACCCTCTGGGTTGGAAAGCATTTCCGCCAATGCCTGTTGACTGTCCGGGAAGCTACTCATACGCAGTTCCGGTTCCTCCGGCATGGTTCCGTATTCATCCCGGAAAAAGAAATAGATTTTTGACGCCAGTTCCATCCGTTCCTGTGCCGGCACATGCCAGACTTCTGCTTCCTCCATATATCTACCTGACACGATCAGTTCATGCGTATAATCTTCCACTCTCTTCCAGGATAACTTCAGCGGTGCACGAAATCTCGCCGCATTTCCCCTTGAGAAATTCATCCCTTCTTCATCGTACCAGACGCAAAGAGGCTCTCCTTCAAACGTAAAGCCTTTACCGCCCATACCATATTCCTGCTTCAAGAACTCTGCCATGGTATCCGCATCCAGACCTTTCTGGTATTTGGCATAAATACGGGAACGGCTGTTTTGCTGACCGCCGCCGCTTAACAGAACATAGTCAATCATTTCATCGGTAATCGGATTGGATGCAGCCAATGAAAATACCTCATCTGCCCGGTCAATAGAAATATTTCCACCTGTTCTGCCATACTCGGAAAGAGGTTCATCTGCTCATAAACAGGCTCCCCTCTTTCTTCTGTTTCTTTCACTTCTTCCGGTATAAGATAGACATTTTCACGGATATAATCGTCCAGAAGCTCCCTGACCGCATCCCATGACAGCTTTGTCTCTGAAGTACGGGTAAGATAATTTCCCGCCCAGACAACAAGTCCATCTTCCTCTGCTTTATACCCCACACGCTGTCCATCTACATCAAAAAGGGAATAATCCTGGTTATAACTTTCTTTAATATATGCTGTCCGCTTTGCCTCGTCCGGTTCGGAAACAAACTTCATGGCAATGTCTGGACGCTTATTTTTCATATATTCATCAAAGCAAAGGACACCACGAAGCGTATTTTCATCCTCAGAAGACAAAAAATCGGGCAGCTCATCACTGTCCGATTTTTCTGGTTCTATATGAAATTGTGGCTCTTCCGGATATTCCGGAGTAATCTCCGGTTCTTCCTTTTCTTCTGAACGGTAAATCAGTTCTGTCAGAATCATCTCCTCCGCTGACTGTCGGACGCTGTTCTTCATCTGCACCCACTTCGTCGGTTCTTTCTCTTTCAGTTCCTCGTTCACGCCGCGCCTGGCTCTGGCTCATCTGCTCTGTCAGCAGTTCCATCCTCTTCGCTCTGCTGTCCTCCTTGATGAATCTCCAGCAGGTGGTTCATCAATTTGCCGCTCAGAAGAAGCCCGGAATAAACTCCTTTCTTGTTCTCCTTCGAGATAATCCCTCCGCAGGATACCGTACTTCGTCAGCATTCCCTCCCGGCCGTCTGTCCATCTTGATATTCCGGGATGTAGTAATCGCCGTTCTTCTGATATGTCAGTTCCATAAACACTGCCCCTTTCTTCTCTATCATTCTCTTTTTTCGTTTTCTTCGATGTTCTGTTTCCGCGTTTCGCTTTTACGCTTTAAAGCATTGTAGCGTAAGTTTTGAGTATTGTCAACTTCTTTTTTAGAGATTTCCTGTTCATACACACGGATTGCTTTCCCGATTTCCATGAGAATTGGTTTACAAAGTTCCGTTGTATTGCTTCCTAACTGTGAAAGTACCGGAACCGTATTAAATTCATGGATAAAATCAAAATTCATGGAATCCTGATAAATCTTCTGCATCCACTGCCACACCTGGTAAGCAGCGTATAGGATATACTGGCCCGCAATGTCTCCCGCAAATGGACTTTCAGGGAATACTCATCCAGTCCATCCAGAAAACTTCCGTCTGTCAGATACAAAAGATCCTCTGCCACTTCTTCATAACAGTCATTGGTCACACTCTCTGCAATCTCCAGGAGCCTGTCACCAAAGGACTTCTCTGCATCCGTTTCCCCGTAGATATGTTCCAAACGTTTCATAACGGATTGTTCCTGTTCCTGCTTTAATTCCCACAGGTACGGATCAGCGCCCGATTCTGCGGGCTTTATGGACATCTGATACGTCGAATACATATTTTAACCGTGTATAGGAACTTTCCTCGGCCCATCAGGGCAATACCCTTTGCCCCTTTATTTACCCAGCAGTTTAATTTCCGGCTGTTCCAGACTTCGATGCTGGCACAGGCCGTCGCATCCGGACGCTGGGCATAAATCAATAACTGTTCCTGGAATGGTATATTTATATATCCTTGCGGCAGTGGTACGATACCGCTTCCATGCAGTCTCATTTTTTACAACCTCTTTCGCAGTTTCTTCTGCCAATTTTGAGATCATTTCATATTTTCTTGCCAAATAAAATCCCTCCTTTATTTGTTGTACTCTGCTGGACACAATCTGCTAAAATAAAACCATCATTCCGAAGAAGGAGCAAACATCATGAGACATACAGCCACATTAGAAGATGCAAACCATTCTTTGGACGAAGCGGTTTCTACATTGCAGAATCATCTCTCCAAAGTGGATCAAAAATGAACCTGAAGAGCTCAATAAATTAGCGAATGAAGATCATAAACGGACAACCTTAAAGACCAACCTGATATTGAATGAAAAATCATTCCAGATACCACCTACTGCACTCCCGAACATCATCAAGCCATCCAGTTTCAAATGGCTTCGCCCGGAAAAGCAGGCTGTTGTATCAAAATACTACCGTTATGATAAGGAAACAGATACATATGTTATTTCTGTCAAAAAACAGAGTGTTCCCTGCGAAGATATTGAAATGATTGCTCGTTCTCTTGTCCTGATCCGTAAGGCTGTCGTATGGGTAGATTTTGGCTACAACATCGGCACTGAGTTTGGTGGAAGGCATCCTGCAATCATCTTAAAAAATTTAAAGGATTCCCTGATTGTAATACCGCTTTCTTCTCAGGAACCAAAATCAATGGATTATAACGTAAAAGTTGATAAGGTTTATGGTTACCCGCTAATGCCACGTTGGGTCAATGTAACACGCATCACACAAGTCAGCTTATCCAGAGTACATTTTGAAAAGATTGGTGATGTCAAACCTTGTATTCTCAACCAAATCAGTGAAAAACTGAAAAACTGCGGTATAATTATTTAGCTATTTACATACCCTATAATGATTACAAAATCGTTTGACAAACCATACGCTTTATGCTAGTATGATGATGTAAACGCAGGAGCAATCCTGGTAATTTTGTAACCGAGAGGCTGTCATTTATGGCAGCTTCTTTTTGTTATATATGCCAGTTCCATTTCCAGTCCAAATACTCCTGTTCTGTTATCTGACCATTCGCCAAACATTCCCGCCAGACCATCCACTCATTCAAATATGCCTCCATCTGACCATAAGAAAATCTAATGCCAATAAAAGGTGACTGCGCATCGTTACTGCCCAGTGACAGAGCATATTGCTTAGGTTCATTCTCATCTCTCCGTCCTGTTTCTATTTTGAACACATGAATGGCAGCTTTGTTTTCTTCTTCCAGCCAGAAAAACATCTGCATCAAATCTTCCGGACTTCCCTGTTTTGGTCTTATAAACTGAATCGGACTTACAGAAAGAATTTCTGCCATTTTATACAGCGTATCCTTCTTTGGTTTGCGATGCCCCATTTCATACTGTGCAATCCGAATATCCGCCCCGGATTCCTTATATCCGAGCCTGATTCCCAGTTCTCTCTGTGTCATCCCACGGTATGTACGGATTCTTTTTATGCGTTTTCCCAGTGTCATTTTTTATCTCCCATCTACTAAAATTTTCCGTGGTACCGGACAACCTTTTTCCATCCATCTTCGATACGGTTCATACTTTTCAAAATCCGGACAGCTTTTTATTATATTGATCCTGCCACACCACCTCTGCATATGCTGGCAAATCTTAAAATCCCGAAGCTGCTTTTCACTGTACCGCAAATCCACATCCGGAAGCCATCTTCCTTTACTGTCCACAAATTTCTGTTTATCATAAATCATGACGAAAGGCATAAACCCCAGATTACGCAGCGTATAAATACGGAACAAATCTTCCTTCATGGTACTCCAGTAATTGGTCAGGACATACACTTTGCATTGCCCCGCCGCCGTCAGTCCTGCATCTCGGAATAATCGAAACTGTTCCTCTAAATTTTCCCGTGGGTCATCCCAGGCGAAATGATAATCTTTCACTTTTATCTTCTCAAGTGCCGAAAGAATTTCCTCATCCAAAAGCCGGACATCCATGCCACCGTTAAACTCTACCTGTGCATGAGAATCTACAAGCTGTTCCAGAAGTTCCATTTTCTCACTACAGGCAAGGAGATTCTGATCCAACAGGATAATCCTCTTCTGCCCCCGCCAGAACTCTTGCAAATCTGCCACTTTCCTGCTCACACACCCGTCCTTTTGGGGAGTAATGCAAAACCCATGATTTTTCCGTGGACATCCTCTCGTCAAAAATCCAAATGCCGTATCTTTCGTAAGCGCAGGATACAGGCTGTAATCCGGATAACTGTGTTCCATTTCATAGGGCAGAGTATTTTCCAGATCATAACCACTGCCGCCCCGGAAAATTTCATCATATCCCGGCAGCTCCGGCTCCTGTGACTCTGTAAAAATCTTACTGGCGTACAGCCTTTCATAATGACTGCCTAAAGAAGCAAATTCCACCATGTCTCCTCTGCTTTTATGGTAGGAAGAAATTTTCATAAGGGGAAGATTAGGAAAATTATGGCTGTCACAGTCCACCAATCCTATTTTCATTTGCACCTCTTTTCTGCAAGTTCAAGGGCCGCATGGAAAATCCATGCAGCCCCATCACAATGCTCTTCTATTCTTTTATCTGTCGTTTATTTACGTTTTCTTTTCACAAGCAGAACTATCATTCCACCTGCAGACACCACCATTGCTGCAACAAACAGCCAGATATTGGTATCATCGCCTGTCTTTGGTGAATTGACAGAAGTTGTATTGTTCGGTGTATCCGGTGTTCCCGGCTGGTTTTCTTCCGGAAGTTTTTCATTGGTAAGATCTAAGGTATATTCCACTACCGGAGTATGGTCATCCACGTATTCAAAAACCACCTTATGCTCTGTTTCATCCAGTTTATAACCATCCAGTGTTTTTGTTTCTTTCAGGATATATACAATGGCCTCTTTATATTTTCCATCTTTAAAAGAAGCAATCGGATATTCCCCGGACTCTGCATGACCAGCACTGTCTGTTACCAGTGTTTCCAGTACCTTACCTTTGCTGTCACAAAGAGCAAACTCTACACCTTTCATCGGCTTTTTAGTATCTTTATCCGTTTTATTTAAGATGATTTTTCCCATTGCCTGGGCATCTTCCATCTTCACAGACTGGATTTCACCTGTATCTTTGACTTCAAACGGCACTTTACTGGAAACGATATATCCCTTTGGTGCAGTTTCTTCCAGAAGTGTGATATTTTCCAACAGGCAGTTTTTCCAGATAGTGCGGTTTCTTACCGGACGTCCAGCTTTCCATCACCTCATTATTTTCATTCAGGATATAAAGTTTTGCTCCCTCAACCTCGGAACTTCCGTCTGTCATATCCACTTTGCTGATTTCTACCTTTGTAACATCATCTTTCATTTCTACTTTCTGGACTTCTGCAGTATTTTCCACGGTAAAAGTAATGCTTTCTGCTGTCACATAACCGTCTGCAGGAAGTGTTTCTGTCAGGGTATATTCTTTTCCGACTTCCAGTTCTTTGATAATGTGCGGTTCTGTACCGGATGTCCAAGCATCTACCACATTTCCATCCTGATCTGTCACTTCCAGTTTTGCACCCGGCAGCTCTTCTCCTGTAGTAAGGTCAGATTTTGTGATTTCAAAGATAGTTGCCTCATTTTCAAAGGTATACTCAAAAGTAACTTCCGGCACATCCTCTCCGGCATACTCGAAAGTAAATTCTTTGATTTCTTCTGTAGTAACAAAACCTGCAGGTGCTTTTACTTCTTTCACATAGAAGCTGCCACCCACTGGAAGATCTGCAGTAAAGAAGATTTCTCCATCCTTGTCCGTCGCTTTCTGCTCAATAATCGTATGTGCTTTTACAAGCACATCACCGTCAGCATTCTTAATATCTTCTTTTGCACAAAGGGCAAATACACCGCCCTCCAGCACACGGTCAGAATCTTTTTCTTTTTTGGTTACGATTACTTTTGCTTTCTGGCGGCTGTTCTGCCATTCAGAATCGTAAGTTACCACCGGAGTATCCTGGTCACGGTAAGTCAGATCAATGTCCCTCGGTTCTCCATCCAAAACAAATCCGTTGGCTGTTTCTTTTTCTACCACATAATATTTTCCAAGCGGCAGATCATCGCTTCTTGCAAAGCCCAGTTCATCGGTTGTGATCGTTGCTACCAGTTCATCTTTTTTGTAATAATCATCACTTTCTCCGTCAGCGGCTTTAACGTCTTCTCTGGCATAAATTTCAAAGGTAACGTCTTTCAAAGAGCCTGTTACATAATCCCAGATAGAATCCATTGCTCCTGCAACCATTTCATTCCAGGTCACTTCACTTAAGAATTCACCTTTTTTATTGATGATGATACGTCCAATCGGAACGTCATCCTTCATTTCCACTTTCTGAATTTCTGCAGTATCCGTGATCGTAAATTCCACTTCTTCGGCTTTTAAGTAGCCATATGGTGCAAATTCTTCACGCAGCGTATAGGTTTCCCCAACGTGCAGACGTTTGATGATATGTGGCTCTCCCTTCACGGAAGTCCATTTATCAATTTCATCTCCATCTTTATCCAAAACCGTAAGTGTTGCTCCATCCAGTTCCACTCCTGTAGTAAGGTCGGATTTTGTAAATTCAACCATTATCGGCTGGTTCTTAAAGATTTCTTTCAGGCGGACAACTTCTACATCCTGGCCCTGATAAGAAACTGTCACTTCGATGATTTCATCAGAAAACAAATACCATGTACGGTGCTGTCTAATTCTTTTTTGATATAATCGCTTCCAAATGGTAAATCCTGCTTCAGAAACGGCGGTCCCATCACCACCTGTTAACGGCTGTCTGCAAAGCTGCTGAGCATCTGCTTTCACAATCACTTCCACGGCTTTGATGTCTTGTTTTGCATATCAACCAAATTCTGCTCCGGCGATGGTGCTGCCGTTTTCCGCATCCTGTTTTTCCACGGAAATCTCTACTTTCTGGCGCTCATTGATAAATTCTACGCTTTCCACCACAACAGGAGTATTCTGATCCACATAGACATACTGCACATTCTGCTCTGTTCCATTATGTACAAAACCATCCGGCGCTGTTTTTCTCTACCACCTTATAATTTTCCAAGTTGGAAGAAGTTTTGATTGTGGCACTTCCTGTTTCATCTGTTGTAAGCTCTGTCACCAATGCATCTTTGGCATACTCTAAAATTCGATTTCCGGCATCGTCTTTCTGGAAATCAGCAGTATAAATATCTTCTGCAGCGTAGATTGCAAAGACTGCTCCGGCAAGGTTCTCGATCTCATATTTGAAATCTTTTCCGTAGTCTTTCAGAACCTCACCCTTTTTCACTACGGTAAACTCTCCTTTTACCGGATGGTTTTCATAAACCACTTCGATAATGGCATCTCCGGAAATCGGGTCAATCTGATACAGTGTATCACTGTCCACTTTAATTTCTACATAATTCTTGTTGATGGTATATCCATCCGGCGCTGTCACTTCTTCGATACGGTAATGTCCGATTTCTAAGTTCTGTGGAAGGATTAAATAACCGTCCGCATCGGTAAAATAAGATTTATGTACGATAGTAATTGGATAGGTAGTTACCTGCTCCACATATTTCTCATTGTCCATATCGAAAATCTTAAATTCTGTTCCAGCAGCTAGTACCGTTTTCTTTGTTTCATCGTCCTGTTTGGTGATTTTCAGTTTTGCCGAAAACTCATCATCCAGAAGCACACGCCATACCTGCGGCTCTGTCGGTTTATGTTCTGTGATTCTTACGATAAAGTCATCCACTGGTTTATAATTGTGAGGTGTAGTTGTCTCTCTAACCACATAAGTTCCATATGGAAGCGGAATGGATACCGCATATCCTTTTTTGTCGGTAAAGATTTCAGTTGCCCCATTTTCTCCGAGTACCACTGGAGTAGCGGAATCAAAATCATAAGTTCCATCTTCTTTCACGGTTAAAGAAGATACCAGATAAGCAGTAAATCCTGCGCCTTCAAGAAGTGCTGCATCGGTATTCCCGTTATTTGCTGCTTTGATAATCTGGAATGGCTGTTTTTTCACCTGTTCCGGTGAAGTACAGTCTCTTTCTACAGTGGCAACCAGATCACCCTCATAACTGCATACCAGATCATACTCGTTCTCGTCTGCAAGGTATCCTACTGGTGGAGTGATCTCTTTTACAAAATATTCGCCCAGATACAGGTTTTCAATTCTGGCTTTTCCTTCTTTATCTGTTGTCAGGGTTCCCACCTGTTCCCCGGCTTTATAAATCACACCCGTCTTTCCATCCGGATGCACAATATCTTTTCTTGCGTATACACCATATACTGCCTGTTCCAGAGAAGCATCGCCCTGTGGAACGTTTGTATTCGTTTCCGCATCTTTTTTCTGCAGAACAATCGCAGCATTTACTCGTTCATTGGAAAAAGTATGAGCAAACTGTACTTTCGCTTCCTCATCATTGGTGTAGGAGAAACGGAATGAATATTTGTCCTCCAGGTTTCTTAAATAATTTTCCGGTGCCTGCACTTCTTTCACATAATA
>NZ_JAYFUY010000047.1:0-14038 GCF_059933065.1 Blautia sp. HA3515
ATGTTTCTCTGACCATTGCAATTTTGGCCACTGTGATCTCTACCGTTCTAGGTACGATCACAGCCATTGGGCTTTCAAAGTCAAGGAAAGTGGTAAAAGAACTGCTTTTAAATATTAATAATCTGCCAATTCTGAATCCGGATATTGTAACTGCCATCGGACTGATGCTTCTATTTTCGTCCCTTGGCTTTCGGAAGGGTTATCTGACCATGCTGTTGGCACATATTGCTTTTTGTACTCCTTACGTGATCACCAGCGTATATCCAAAAGTCAGAAGCTGATCCTAACCTGGCCAATGCGGCTATGGATCTGGGGGCAACGCCGGCGCAGGCACTTATAAAAGTAATCGTTCCAATGATCAAGGATGGGATTTTTGCAGGTGTGCTTCTTGCATTTACCATGTCCTTTGATGATTTTGTGATTTCATTTTGTGTCCGGAAATGGTGTAAAAAATATTTCCATTGTTGTATATAATATGACAAAGAGGATCAATCCTACGATTAATGCCTTATCTGCCATAGTAATAGCAGTGATTGCAGTGGTGCTGATCGGGGGAAGACAGATTCCTAAATTGCTGGAAAAGTTTCAGGGAAAACGCAGCAGGAAGGTTGTACGGCTGGTCGCTGTCTAGTCGCACTGGCCCTTTTTGCCGGATTGGTCCGCATGGGACAGACGGCAGGAGGCACTCATGTACTGAAGGTATATAATGCAGGAGAGTACATGGATCTGGATCTGCTTCAGGAATTTGAAAAAGAGTATAACTGTACGGTGGTATACGAAACCTTTGAATCCAATGAGATGATGTATACCAAGCTTTCCGGCGGTGAGTCTTATGATGTACTGATCCCTTCAGATTATATGATTGAACGTCTGATCAGAGGAGGAGATTACCTTCAGTATCTTGACTGGGATCTGATCCCAAATAGTAAAAACCTTCTGACAGAAGTTCAAGAACAGAAGTTATGATCCGGGAAACCGGTATTCCTGTCCTTATTTCTGGGGGAACGGTAGGAATTCTTTATAATAAAAATGTAGTATCCAAGGAAGATTTGCAAAAGAAGGCTGGGAGCTGCTTCGGAATCCCAAATATAAAGGAAATCTGTATATGTATGATTCAGAAAGGGATTCCTTTATGATTGCATTGAAAGCGCTTGGTTATTCCATGAACACAACAGAGGATGCACAGATCCAGGAGGCATTCCAGTGGCTGATCGATCAGAGAAATACCATGGAGCCAATTTATGCAGGTGATGATGTGATCGACAATATGATTTCTGGAAATAAAGCTTTGGCTGTGGTATATTCTGGTGATGCTTCGTATATTATCAGTGAAAATCCGGAACTGGATTATTTTACACCGGATCAGGGTACCAACCTGTGGTATGATGCAATGGTGATCACCAAAGACTGTAATGAGGTAGAGCTGGCACATCAGTTTATTAATTTTATGCTGGATGATGAATCTGCTCTTTCACAATACAGAAGAAGTAGGATATACTTCTTCTGTAAAGAGTGCATATGACGAAATGATCCAGGGTACATATGAAGGGATTTCTTCCTACATACCGGATATTGACAATCCGGATAATGAGATCTTCGGATTACCAGAAGCCAAAGATCAAGCAGAAGTTTGCAGAGCTTTGGACAAAGGTTAAGGCTGAGTAGGCCGTACAACATGGTAGTTGCCGGAGATCAAAGGCTTCGGTGATTATAAATGAGTCAAAGAGGAGAAACTATTATGAAAAAAAGAATTTTTGCAGCTGTTTTATGTGCAGTATCTGTCTGCATACGTTACGCCTGCTTATGCAGATGATTCCGAGCTTGTGCTTTATACCTGGCAGGGTATGTTCCCACAGGAAGTACTGGATGATTTTGAAAGTGAGACAGGGATTAAGATCACATATTCCAACTTTGATAACAGACGAGACCATGCTGGAGAAGGTTTCCATGGCAAAGGGCGGAGACTGATGATGTGTGGCGATCGCAGATGACTATATCCTGGAAAAAGTGATACCCAGGAAAGGCCTGTGCTGAAAAACTGGATAAAGATAAGCTTTCTAATTTTGAAAATATCAATTCTCTGTATCAGGGACAGTTCTACGATCCTACCGATGAGTATACCGTACCTTATGGTGCAGGTATCCCTCTAATCGGTTATATGAACCGGATGAAGTGGACATTGACATTGAAGGCTATAATGACCTTTGGGATCCGTCCCTAGAAGACAGTATTGCCCTGACAGCCAATTACAGGGTTATCAATGGTATCACAAACCTTGCACTTGGAAAGAGCATGAATGAAGAGGATGTGGATTCTATTAAAGAAACCGGAAAGAAGCTTCTGGAGCTGGCTCCCAATGTACGTATGATCCAGGATGACAATACCCAGGATGCACTTCTTAATGGGGAAGCATCCGTAGCATTCCTTTATACTTCACAGGTTACTTCTGTACTTGCAGAAAATCCGGATCTGAAGGTGGTATATCCGAAAGAGGGCCTTGGATTTGGTATTATGGGTATGTTTATTCCAAGCGAAGCACCGGACAAGGATGCTGCTTATCAGTTTGTGAACTATATCCTGCAGCCGGAAGTATCTGCTAAGTGCTTTGATTATATCGGTTACTACTGCACCAATAAAGCAGCAGATGAGCTGGTAGATCCTAACCTGGTAGTACCGGAGGATGTAACAAAGGGCGAGATCATTCAGAATGTAAGCGCAGAGGCTGACGAGCAGTACAATAAGAACTGGACGGAGTTTAAAGCAGCCTGCGATTAAGGGGATCATTTTATTATGGAAATTTATAAAGGCATGTCTACATTTGCAGGGATCGCCATTGGGAGGATCTTTTATTATAATCGGGCAGAGTATCAGCTCAGCCAGTATCTGATCAATAATGTAAAGTATGAATTGACCAGATTTGAACAGGCAAAAGACCAGGTTTTAAAAGATCTGAAGTATCAGCTTAAGATGGCTGATCAGGAAGAACAAAAAGAAGATCTGCAGCATCAGATCAGCGTACTTTCCATGGGAAGCTTTGAAAAAGCAGTGGAAAGCATGATCAAAGCGGAAAAAGTCAGTGCAGTTTATGCTGTGATGACTACGAAAGAGGAATTGTCTGCCACCTTCGCCAGTCTGGAAGATCCGGCTGTGAAGGAGCAGATCCGGTGTGTCCGCCTAAATGCTGATCATCTGATCACCGTTCTTGGCGGAGCACTTCCCAGGATCGATCTGGGAAAGGAACCTGTGATCCTTGTATCAGACAGCCTTTCCCCTACAGAGATCATGGAAATGGATAAGGGACAGCTGCTTGCGGTTGTGACCCAGCAGGGATCTCAGGTATCCCACGCTGCGATTCTGGCCCGCACTATGGCAGTCCCTTCTCTGGTAGGGATTTCTCCCAAAGAAGAATGGAATGGATCAAATGCCATTGTAGATGGATATACAGGTACTTTGTATATCCAGCCGGACGGGGAATTTTTGAAAGAATATGAGATCCGCAGGATCGCAGATATAGAAGAACGGGAAGACCTTCTGAAGCTAAGGCATCAGAAGGACGAAACCGTAGATGGCCGTATAGTGCCGATCTATGCCAATATTGGCAATCTGGATGACCTGAACAGTGTGCTTTATTATGAGGCGGCCGGCATTGGTCTTTTGCGAAGTGAATTTCAGTATCTGGGAAGAGAGAATTATCCCAGTGAAGAGGAATTATTTGCTGCTTACAAAAGAGTAGCCCAGACGATGGGCGCGAAAAGGGCAGTGATCCGTACAGTAGACCTGGGAGCGGATAAGCAGGCGAAATACCTGAATATCCCTGAGGAAATCAATCCTATCATGGGCAATCGTGGGATTCGTCTTTGCCTTGACAGACGGGAGATGTTTAAGGTTCAGCTGCGTGCCATTTACCGTGCTTCCGTGTATGGCAGTCTGTCACTGATGTATCCAATGATCGATTCCGTAGAGGAGATGGATGCGATAGAGCAGATCCTTGCAGAAGTAAGAGCGGAGTTGGACGAAAAAAGACAGCCATACCAGGAAATCCCAAAGGCTATTATGATCGAGACACCGGCTGCAGTAATGATCAGTGAAGAACTGGCTAAAAGAGTAGATTTTTTAAGCCTTGGCACCAATGACCTGACCCAGTACACCCTTGCCATGGACAGGCAGAATCCTTTACTTCGCAACAAGTATAATGATCATCATCCGGCTGTATTGAAGATGATCCAGATGGTGGTGGATGCAGGACATAAAAATGGACGTAAGGTATACATTTGTGGCGAGATAGCTGCCGATACAAAGCTTACACGTACATTTATCCAAATGGGGGTAGATGGCCTGTCTGTAGTTCCTGCCTGTATCCTTCCAGTACGCCGGGCAGTGAGAAATACAGATCTTACAGAAGGGAAGGACTGATTTATGGAGCAAAAAAGCAGAGTGATTCTTCTTCCTTGTAAGGAATATGAGGAAGAAGAAATTTATTCTCTTCTTAAAAAAGGGTTTTCGCTGCTTGGCGGTGTTGAAAGCCTGATTGGAAAAGAAGAAAAAATCCTTTTAAAACCAAATCTTCTGAAAAAAGCAGAAATAGAAAAGGCTGTGATCACTCATCCTACGGTGGTCGGTGCGCTGGCAAGGATCCTGCGGGAAGAAGGTTATAACCGGATCATGCTGGCAGATTCCTGTGGAAACGGAACTACCAGTAAGGTGATACAAGGAACAGGGATGGATGCTTATTTGGAAAAGTATCACATCCCTGCTGTTGATTATAAGGAACCGGTAATGGTTTCCTATCCTCAAGGAATCCAGGCAAAGGATTTTATACTGCCTAAGGAGCTTACAGAGGCGGATTGTGTGATTTCCGTGTCAAAAATGAAAACACATGCATTGGAACGGATCACAGGGGCAGTTAAAAACAGCTATGGATTTATTTATGGAAGACAAAAAGCCATTGGACATACCAGATATCCAAGTGCAGATAGTTTTGCCAGAATGCTGGTGGATCTGAACAAGATGGTAAAGCCCAGACTGTACCTGATGGACGGCATCGTTGCCATGGAGGGCGATGGTCCGGGAGCAGGTGATCCTGTTCCTATGAATGTACTGCTTATGTCCACAGATCCTGTGGCTCTTGATAGTGTGTTTGCAAGACTTGTCTATCTGGATCCTGCATTGGTTCCAACAAATTATCATGGAGAAAAGATGGGACTTGGCACATGGAAGGAAGAGGAGATATCCATTCTTCTTCATACAGGCGAAGAGATTTCTTCAGCAGAAGCTGTGAAAAGGTTCGGAAAGCCGGATTTTAAGGTGGATCGTAAAAGAATCCGGCAGAATATATGGACACGAATGGCAAAGGCTTTGAACCTGTTCCAGAAAAAACCTTATATTCAGGCAGATTTGTGTGTGAAATGTGGTATCTGTGTGAATAGCTGTCCTGTGCCGGAAAAGGCGGTGGACTTCCGTAAGGGGAAAGACCAGCCGCCTGTTTATGATTATAAAAAATGTATCCGGTGCTTCTGTTGTCAGGAAATGTGTCCTAAAAAGGCAATTAAGGTAAGATAGTAGAGGAGATCACAGGCTGCGGATCAGTTGTGCAGTCTGACGGATAAATTCCGGTGTGGTGCCGCAGCAGCCCCCGATCACAGAGGCGCCATTCTCTACCAGTACTTTCATATGTCTGGCAAAATCTTCTGCTGTCATATTGTAAACAGCGTGCCCCTGGTCATCAATGGAAGGCATACCTGCATTGGGCTTGGCAACTACAGGTATGGATACGTTTTCCCGTATGTTCCGTATCACAGATACCAGCTGATCAGGCCCCACAGAGCAGTTCACTCCTACAGCTGATGCACCGGCTGCCTCCAGGGCAAGTGCTGCTTCAACTGCATTGCCGCCGCTGAAGATACTGCCGTCTGCTTCTACAGTCATGGTGCAAAGGATAGGAAGATCACAGATACTGGAGACAGCATCTACAGCCGCCAGTGTTTCTTCGATATTGATCATGGTTTCTGCTGCAAAAAGATCCACACCGGCTTCTACCAGGTATCCGGCCTGTTCTTTGTACATTTCATAGGCGTTTTCATACGTCATTTCTCCTGCCGGAGCCATCATCTTGCCGGAGGTGGTAATATCACCGGCTACATAAGCCTTGCCATTGGCGATTTCTTTGGAATAGCTGACCAGTGTATGGTTGATCTGGCTTGCCTGATCCTGAAGATTGTGCAGGCTCAGACTGCACCGGTTGCCGCCAAAGGTAGGAGCGTAGATGATCTGGCTTCCTGCTTCGATATATTCTTTCTGCAGTTTCTGAATCACATCTTTGTGGCTGAGCACCCATTCTTCGGTGCATACGCCTCTTGGCATTCCTGCTGCCATCAGATTGGAGCCTGTGGCGCCGTCAAGGAGCAGGATTTGGTCTGCAAGCTGTAAAAAAGTTTCTTTGGTCATGTATAATGCCTCCTGTAATGTGAGATTTTCCGCAATTTGGTTAGAATTATAGCATACACGTTGAAAAATATCCATTTTAATCCCATAATTTATAAAAAGAATCTTAAATTTAAGCTGCATAAGGATTCTCCTCTTGATTTTCATGTATCCAGCGTATAAAATATGGGGTGATTTTGAATACATATGTGATGAAAAGGAGAATGCAAGGATGAATTGGAAGAAAAAGTTTGACAGGGTGCCAGGTCTGGTGATCACTGTGCTTTTACTGGTGGTTTCCGTGATCTTCATGGTTATGCTTGCCAGAACAAAGATGATTCCAGATACCTACATGATTGTTGCCGGTGTGATCCTGCTTTTGTTCGTGGTTCTCACTGCAGCCCTTGTATGGCGAATGAGCAATAAGATCCGGTTTACTGTCGGGGCTTTGCTTGGGTTTGTATTTATTGCAGTTCTTGCCATTGGCGGTGCTTATGTGAATCAGACAAGGACAGCCATCACCAAGATTTCCGGAGAGAAGACGGAGATCACCAAGATATCTGTTTATGTAAAGGCTGAGGATACAGCAGATTCAGTGGACGCCACCAATGGGGATACCTATGGCATCCTTCAGGCTCTTGACCGTACCAACACAGACGGAGCTGTTGCTCATCTGAAAAGCCAGTTTGATACAGATGTGAATACAGTAGAGTTCCCAGGGCTTACAGAACTGGCAGATGGTCTTTTGAACGGTCAGGTACAGGCGCTGATCCTGAACCAGGCTTATGTGGAAGTCTTGTCCGAGATGGACGGATATACAGACATCCAGTCAAAGATCAAAGAAGTTGGTACAGTAGACGTGGAGAATGTGATCGCCGAGAAGGATGAAGAGCCGGTGAAGCCGGTAGAGACTGCTGGCGGCGGCAAGATCTATACCATTTATATCAGCGGTATTGATACAAGAGGCGAGATGACTGCCTCCAGTCGAAGTGATGTGAATATCCTGGCCACCATCAATACAGAGACAAAGCAGGTTCTGCTTGTGTCCACACCACGAGATTATTTTGTTCCTCTTTCTATTTCCAATGGAGCAAAGGACAAGTTGACCCATGCCGGTATCTATGGTATTGATGTATGTATGGATACATTGGGTATGCTTTACGATGAAGATATTCATTATTATTTCCGCGTGAACTTTGGAGGATTTACAAAGATCATTGATGCACTTGGCGGCATTGATGTGGATTCGGATTATGAATTTGATTCCAGAAACATTCTGGGATGGCATTACAACAAAGGCATCAATCATCTGGACGGAGAGTCTGCTCTTGTATTTGCAAGAGAGAGATATTCATTCTCTGAAGGCGACAGACAGAGGGGCAAGAACCAGATGGCTGTGATCAAAGCAGTGATCGCAAAGGCAATGTCTCCGGATATCCTGAAGAATTATTCCAATGTGATCGAAAGCCTGGATGGCTGCTTTGGCACGAATATCACTTATGAGGAGATCGCAGAGATCCTCCAGGATCAGCTGAAGAATGGGGGCACCTGGAATGTGGTTACTTATAGCGTGAATGGTACTGGTGCAAAGGAAAAGCCATACTCCTTAAGTCAGCCTGCTTACGTTATGATCCCGGATGAGACAACAGTAGATAAGGCCAAAGAGCTGATGGCAAAGGTACGTGATGGACAAACCATCACTCAGGATGAGACTGCTTCTGATACATCTACCCAGGATCTGGGAATCCCGGAGGATGGTCCTATCACTCCATCCCCTGTTCCCGGGGCAGGAGGTCAGTACAGATGCCCAGGATGGTACAGCTGCAGATACTGCAGCAGACACCACAACAGCAGATAGTGCTGCATAAGCTTTAGGTTAAACGAATATGTTAAAAAAGACCTGCAAAGTATTTTTCATACTTTGCAGGTCTTTTACTGTCAGGGATAAACCAATCAGGTGTTTGATCGATGATCAGAAATCCAGCTCTTTTAAGTATCTGGCAAGTGCATCTTGCCAGGTGGGAAGAGGAGTAAATCCGCATTTGGTCAGCTTGCTTTTATCCAGACGGCTGTTAAATGGCCTTGCTGCTTTTGATGCGCCATATTCAGCAGTAGTTACCGGATATACGTGGCAATGATCAGGGGCATATTCCGGATGTCCAAGGGCTTCTGCCTGACGGAAGATCTCCTTTGTGAAGTCATACCAGCTAATGTAGCCACCCTCATTGGTAGCATGATAATATCCGTACTTGTCAGTCAGGATCATATCTACCATCAGACGGGCCAGGTCAAAGGTGTAGGTAGGGGTACCGATCTGGTCATTTACCACACGAAGGGTATCGTGTGTTTTACCAAGACTTAACATGGTTTTGATAAAATTCTTTCCGTTTTTTCCAAACACCCATGCAATACGGATAATGAAAAATTTGGAAACAAGACCGGAAACAGCAAGTTCACCGTCCAGCTTAGTCTGTCCGTAAACATTTAATGGCTTGTAATCCTTGCAGTCCGGATCCCAGGGCGTCTCTCCTTGTCCGTCAAATACATAGTCAGTAGAAAGGTACATCATTTTAATGTCCAGCTTCTGGCATACCTTTGCAATATTTTCTGTGCCTGTTACATTTACCAGGCGAACCTTTTCCTGTTTATCCTCATCTTCAGCAGCATCAACAGCTGTCCATGCAGCACAGTGGATCACAGCATCCGGTTTGATCTGTGTCAGGATATTTTCTACGGCCTTGGAATCTGTAATGTCCATGGAAACATAAGGCATTTCAGTAAGACCGGGGAATGATCCTGTATACCGCTGTAAACCGGTGCAATATCAGACCCAACGCCTTCAAAGCCCCGTTTGTGCAGCTCATTCATCACATCATGGCCAAGCTGTCCTGCCACACCTGTTACAAAAAACTTCATAGCGTCCTCCTCACGATCCTTATATCAGCGATTGCCGTACATTTTTTCGTAGTAATTCTGATACTCACCGGAAATAATGGTTTCCCACCATTCCTTATTATCAAGATACCAGCGGATGGTTTTCTTGATTCCGTCTGCGAATTTTGTTTCCGGAAGCCAGCCAAGCTCATTATGGATCTTGGTAGGATCGATGGCATAACGCATGTCATGACCCTTACGGTCTGCTACGTAAGTAATAAGGCTTTCAGGTTTTCCAAGTTCTTTACAGATGATTTTTACAATATCGATGTTCTTCATCTCGTTATGTCCGCCGATGTTATAAACTTCGCCTACCCGGCCTTTATGAATGATCAGGTCGATTGCCTTGCAGTGATCTTCTACATACAGCCAGTCACGTACATTTTCGCCCTTTCCATAAACCGGAAGAGGCTTGTCATTCAGTGCGTTTGCGATCATAAGAGGAATCAGCTTCTCTGGGAAGTGGTATGGACCGTAGTTGTTGGAGCAGCGGCTGATGGTTACAGGCAGGCCGTAAGTTCTGTGGTAAGCAAGTACCAGAAGGTCAGCGCCTGCTTTGGAAGAACTGTAAGGGCTGCTTGTGTGGATGGGAGTTTCCTCGGTAAAGAACAGATCCGGGCGATCCAGAGGCAGATCTCCATAAACTTCATCAGTAGAAACCTGATGGTAACGCTGGATCCCGTATTTGCGGCATGCATCCATCAGAACAGCAGTACCGATAATATTGGTGTTCAGGAAAACCTCAGGATTTTCGATGGAACGGTCTACATGGCTTTCTGCTGCAAAGTTTACAACCATATCCGGATGCTCTTCTTCAAAAAGTTTGTATACAGCTTCTCTGTCTGTAATGCTTTCTTTTACAAAACGGAAATTTGGATTGTCCATTACAGGTGCAAGAGTGGAAAGATTACCTGCATAGGTCAGGCAGTCCAGGCAGATGATCCGGTAATCCGGATATTTTTTTAACATGTGAAAAATAAAGTTGCTTCCGATAAATCCGGCACCGCCGGTAACAATGATCTTCATTTTATATATTCTCCTTTCAGTGCAGAACATCCAGATATTTACCATCCAGAACGTCTTTTAAATACTGGCCATACTGATTCTTTTTCAGAACTTCGTAAACCTTTAAAACATCTTCTTTTGTGATCCATCCATTTAAGTAGGCAATCTCCTCCAGGCAGGCAATCTTTCTGTGCTGATGGCTTTCCATAGTTTTTACAAAGTTGGTTGCCTCCACCAGACTCTCATGTGTGCCGGTATCCAGCCAGGTAAAGCCCTGTCCTAAAAGCTCTACATTTAAGGTGTTATTCTCAAGATAGATACGGTTCAGATCTGTGATCTCCAGCTCTCCTCTGGCACTTGGCTTCAGGTTCTTTGCATATTCAACCACCCGGTTGTCATAGAAATAAAGGCCTGTTACGCAGTAGTTGCTCTTTGGATGTTCCGGCTTTTCCTCGATGGAAACTGCTTTTCCGTCTTTGTCGAACTCTACGATACCGAAACGCTCAGGATCATCTACATAGTAACCGAAAACAGTGGCTCCTTTGCCAGATTCTGCGTTTTCAACAGCTGCTTTTAACCTTTTTTTCAGGCCATGTCCAGCGAAAATATTATCGCCAAGAACCATTGCAACAGTGTCATTGCCGATAAAGTCGGCACCAATGATAAAGGCCTGTGCAAGTCCGTCCGGGCTTGGCTGTACAGCATAGGTAAGATGTACGCCGAACTGATGACCATCCCCCAGAAGCTCATGGAATCTTGGGGTATCCTGAGGAGTGGAAATGATCAGGATATCTCGGATCCCTGCGTTCATCAATACGGACATGGGATAGTAGATCATAGGTTTGTCATAGATCGGTAACAGCTGTTTGGATGTTACCATGGTAAGCGGATAAAGACGGGTACCGGAGCCTCCGGCAAGAATAATTCCCTTCATAGTAATATCTTCTCCTTTGTTTTGTAAATGGTGCGTTATTTATGATGTTTCCAGTATAAAAGATGACGTAAGGTTACTTTCAAGGACTTTTTTACAATTTTTTTAAATTTGTTACTTTTTCACAAAGAAAAAGTCCTGCATCTTTGGTGATATGAAACCCATGCTCTGTTTTTTTCTCCACAAAGGAGCGGAATTCCTTGTAATGATCCAGAATATATTGGTTCTGATTGCCGTGGCAGGAAAGGATGTAGGAGATCAGAGGCTGGGCATCAGGAACCACAAGGTGATCAGGATAGGATTCCCAGGTTACTGAGGAAAAATACCTGGACAGAATCCCGGCTCCGTTTTCTCTGCCGAATTTCTCATAAAGCTTTTCTGCGGAAAGAACGATCCGGTCATCAAAATCCTGAACAAGCCGACTTACCTCCCGCATATGGCTGCTGCCGTAGGTGGAGCACAGGAACAAACCGCCAGGCTTTAATACACGGCTTACTTCCTGGCATACATCCCAGATTCTGTCACAGTAAAAAAGTACGTGGCCTGCGATCACCAGGTCAAAGCTTTCATCTGGGAAAGGTATCTGATGGCAGTCAAAGGCAGTATAGGAAAAACGGGGATCCTCTCCTCCGATGGCTCTTCGGGCATCACGGAGAATACCGCTTGAAGTATCGGAAAGGGTTACGGTAATATTCCTGGGAAGGCTGGAAAGATTCTCTGTCCATAAAGTGCCGTCTCCACAGCCGATCTCAAGCACTTTCATACCATCTGTCAGATGACAGTGCTGGTAAAACCAGGGAAACCATCCCTGGTGGTTCACAGAATAAAGACTGTGAAGATTGATCCTGGCAGAAATATTGGAGGCATCCTGGTATTGGTTCTTCAGGCTGTTTTCCATGCCTGTAAGATGGATCAGGTTCAGCATCTGGCTCCAGTTTACTGTGTGCTCCTTTCGGATCATATCTGCAGTATCCAGTATAGCCTGTTCCACCATTTCCATCTGTTCGATCCGGTCTCGTACAAGCTTTAGCTGCACATCCAGGGAGTTAAGCATGAAGTGATAGTCTGAATCATCAATTGTCATTTTGCGGATATCATCCAGAGAAAAACCTAAGTATTTTAAAAGAAGGATCTGCTGCAGACGGGCAAAATCCGCATCTGTATAAAAGCGTGCTCCTGCAGGGGATACATACGAGGGCTTCAGGATGTCCTGCTTATCGTAATAACGGATGGTGCGAAGGGTAACGTGCGCCATCCTTGCAAATTCACCGGAAGAATAGTAGCCGGTTTTTTTCATGGGAAAATGCCTCCTTATATTTGAAATCCAGGCGGATATTATATCAGGTGTGTCTCAAGGTATTCACCCACCTGTGGCAGGCACAGATGGGCTCAGTCCTTTTGATGCTGTAATCATATTATAAATGGAATCCTGTGACAGGACAAGAATATGTATGTTTATTTCTGTGAAAGTATGGTAGTATTATATTTAAAAATGAAAATGAGGGATTTTATGAGAATTGAACTGGAAGATGAAAATAAGAAAAAGCAGCAGGAGGAACAGACCTGTCAGCAGCTGAGTCAGAAACATGAATCGGATCTTACTAAAAAAGAAAAAAGGCTTCTGGAAAAAGAAAAATTAAAAGCAATGGACTGGATGGGAAAACTGCAGTATATCTGGATGTATTATAAGGTATGGATTTTTGTGGCAATAGGGGTGGTGTTCCTGGCTTTTGGAATACGCAGCTGGATAGAAAATGCCAGGATCAAAACAGTCTTATCCATTGCTGTGACAGATTCAGCAGGTTCTGATTCTGAAACTGTGGAAGAAAACCTGAAAGAATTATTAGGGATTGACCAGGATCCATATCAGAAGGTTGATATTACAGAAACATTTGTGACAAATGAAGATGGTACCCAGCTGGATACATACAGCCAGGTGGCTTTTGTGACAAAGGTACAGGCACAAGCCTTCGATGTGGCACTAATGCCGGAAGCACTTTGCAGTTCCCTTGAGAAGGAAGGCTATTTTATGGATCTTGATCAGCTGTTGGATCAGGATACCCTTCAGGCTGCAGGGCAAAAGATACAGGGAAATCACATTCTGGTTTCAGATCAAAGTCTGAAAGAACAGTTTGGGGTTGAATATGAGCCGGTATGTGTGGCTGTGCTTGTAAATGCCCAGAATACGGAAGCGGCTTCAAAGTGGCTGAAGCAGCTGCTTATGTAGGCCGGAGAAAGACTCCGGCAATTAGTGCTTTCTCACTTTTCTTTCAATAAGATTCAGGATTCCATATAAAAGCATGGCAATGATCATCAGGATCACAATGGACATCAGTACCCAGGTAAGCTTAAAAGTCTGGCTTCCATAAATGATCAGGTATCCCAGTCCCTGTCTGGCACCGATGAACTCCCCGATGATCACTCCAACCAGGCAAAGACCTATGTTTACCTTCATGTTGCTTAGTATGGTAGGTACAGAAGAGGGAAGGACGATCTTAAATAATTCATCTATCCTGCCACCCCCAAGTGTTCGTATCAGCTTCAGCTTTTCCTGGCTGATTTCGGTAAAGCCTGTATACAGGTTGAGAATGCAGCCGAAGATGGCAACGGATATGCCTGATACAATAATGGTTTTCTCACTGGCACCCAGCCAGACAATAAGAAGTGGGGCAAGTGCGGATTTTGGCAGGCTGTTCAGGACTACCAGGTAAGGCTCCAGGATTCTGGAGATTTTTGGACAAAGCCACA
>NZ_JAYFUY010000048.1:0-15858 GCF_059933065.1 Blautia sp. HA3515
GGAATCTGAGCAGGGAGTCAAAAGCAAGATTGCAGGCATATGAAGACAGCATGAACCAATTTGAAAATGCCAGATATTCTGCATGAGTGAAAAAATAACATATTTCTAAAAAGTTTATTATTGACGGTGCAGTGCTTCTTATGCCAAATATCTAAAATTGGTGTATAAGGACTGCACTTATTTTGTCTGGAGACACCAGTACAGTGAAAATTAAGGCAGGTCAACATAGTTGTTACTTAATATTTGCTGTATTAGGTATTTGGAATATCTTATCTGGAAAAAAGAAACAGTCCTATAGAATTTTTGAGGGAGGTAATCATGATAAATAAACGAGAGTGCGGTGTACTGCTTCCAATCAGCAGCTTGCCGTCAAAGTACGGAATCGGGTGTTTTTCAAAGAGTGCATATGATTTTGTAGATGAACTGAAGGCAGCAGGACAGTGCTGCTGGCAGATTTTGCCCCTTGGTCCCGACGTAGCTATGGGGATTCTCCCTATCAATCTTTTTCTACTTTTGCAGGTAATCCTTATTTTATCAGTCTGGAAGATCTGATCCAGGAGGGTGTGCTTACAGAAAAAGAATGCAATAGTGTAGACTTTGGAAATAAAGCAGATGATATTGATTATGAAAAGCTGTATAAGGGACGGTATAAGCTTCTTCGTAAGGCCTATGGTCGCAGTGATATTACCAAGAATCAGGATTTCCTGAAATTCCAGAGGGAACAGGGATATTGGTTAAAGGATTATGCTCTGTTTATGGCCGTCAAGGACAGATTTGAGGGTGCACCGTGGAGTGAGTGGGCACAGGATATCCGCCTGCGCTGGCAGAATGCGTTGGATTATTACAGACAAGAGCTTTATTATGAGATTGAATTTCAGGAGTATATGCAGTTTAAGTTCTATGAGCAGTGGGGCAAATTAAAAGCATATGCAAACAGTCAGAGGGATTCGTATTATTGGAGATATCCCGATTTATGTTGCACTGGATAGTGCTGATACATGGGCAAGTCCGTGGCTGTTTAAACTGGACGAAGAAAATCAGCCTACACAGGTGGCCGGATGTCCTCCGGATGGCTTTTCTGCTACCGGACAGTTATGGGGCAATCCGCTGTATAACTGGGATGTTCATAGACAGTCAGGGTTTGACTGGTGGGTGAAACGTCTTGCTCATTGCTTTAATATGTATGATATTGTACGAATCGACCATTTCCGTGGTTTTGATGAGTATTATGCAATTCCATTTGGCGATACGACCGCAGAAAATGGCTGGTGGGAAAAGGGACCTGGAATGGATCTTTTCCGTACTATTTCTTACAGACTTGGCGACAGAGATATTATTGCAGAAGATCTGGGCTTTATGACAGATACTGTAAAACAGCTGGTAGAGAACAGCGGATTACCAAATATGAAAGTGATCGAGTTTGCATTTGATGCAAGAGATACAGGAAATGCCAGCGACTATCTTCCACATAATTATCCAAGAAACTGTGTAGTTTATACAGGTACCCATGATAATGAGACACTGAGAGGCTGGTTCCGTGATATTTCTCCGGAAGAGCGAAGACTGGTTCGTCAGTATTTGAGAAACTTCCATGACTCAGACGAAGGTATCTGCGAGGATCTGATCACACTGGTTATGAGAAGTGTGGCAAATCTTTGCATTATTCCGATGCAGGATTATCTGGGACTGGATAACAGTGCCAGGATCAATCAGCCATCTACATTGGGCAAAAACTGGAGATGGCGTCTGAAAAAGGGACAGTTTACGAAAAAGCTGCAGAAGGAAATGCTGGATTTGGCTACCAGATACGGAAGAAGAAACTGGACAAAGACAGAAGAAGAATTGGAAGCAGAAAAACTGGAAGCAGAAAAGAATAAGAAATAAAGGTCAAGGGCTGATGCTGTGTTTTTGCATCAGCCCTTTTTAAAAAGACAGCGGTTTTTTAATGATAAACCGAATATTTTGACTTTACAAAATCAATGACTACAGAAATGGCAAGGGATGCACAGATCAGAACAAGGGTGATCAGCAGCCAGTTATGGAAAGAATAAATAAAGCCTGTGAAATAGTATTCAAAAATCAGCGTATGCAGAAGAAACATATTCATGGAATGTTTTCCAAGTAAAGATAAAAATGGAAAACGGAATCCTTTCAGATCTGTTAAGAATAAAGAAAATACCGGAAAGGATCAGCGCCAGCAATCCGTCTGTAAGATCTTCGTGACCGCATTTAAAACGGAAAGTAAGGATGATAAGGAATAAAAATGTAAAAAGAGCCAGTGCCAGGCTATAAAAAACAGTATCCGATTTAATGGACTTTAATTTTTTCCTTAAAGAAAACAGGCGTCCATAAATATTTTCGCTGGCGGCCATGATCCCAAGAAGCATGGTGAAAAGGTAAGTGGTGAATGCAGTGAGAGGGATCCCTAAATATGTTAACATGGCAGCCACAACTACGGCGGATATGCCAAAACGGTTATACAGGGAGATCAGCAAAGGCATGGCAAAGACCATCAGGATGGCTACGGACATATACCACCAGGTTTCGTTATAGGATGGTGTTCCAAAGAAGCTGGCAAGTCCGGAAGCATCGATGATCATATAAAAGATACCTTTTAAGCCGCCTTCTTTAAAGTAAATCCCAAGTCGGTCCGTTCTTAAGAAAAAGGTCAGGATACTGATAAGGTAAACGATCAGAAAACCAGAAGCAAGCTTTTTGTAGCGATGCCATACGTAACCTGTCTGCTGGTCTTTTGGCTTCTGGCGAAGAGAAATGGTGATTCCGCATGCTGACAGAAATACAAAGATTGCTACACATATTTTGCTTAGTGCACTTAAGGTCATTATTTTATCTATAGGGATCAGTCTGGAAGAAACCTGATACTTTTCAACAAGATCAGCGGAACAGCTGAAAAGATGATGGAACAGCATCAGGATGATCCCGGCTCCTTTCAGTACAAATGTTACATTTTTACTGAAAAAGACAGGGTATTCCGGATTGGATTGACTTTTTGAAGAAGACATAAAAACCTCCAATAAATAAGCGTTTATAAATATGAAACCAGCACATTGTTCTGCGAATCAGTGTACCGGGTTATGCTGCTTATTGCAGCCACAGTAACTGGATTATAGCATAGAAAGAAATAAAGGTCACTACTTGCCAAAAAATGCAGATGGTGCTATAATATGTTCGTTCGCAGATATAGTTCATTGGTAGAACATCAGCTTCCCAAGCTGAGGAGGCGGGTTCGATTCCCGTTATCTGCTTGCCAAACCCCTGAACGCTTGTAACAGCAGGCTTTCAGGGGTGTTTTGTTAAAGATGTATATGTATACAAGGAGACAAAGAAGATGAAAATTGGATTTATCGGATGTGGGAACATGGGATCTGCTATGATAAGCGGGATCCTGAAAAAAGGGATTTTTCAGAAGGATGAGATCATTGTATCAAATCTTACAGAAGAAGGAAGCAAAAGAAGCCAGGAAAAGCTGGGAGTTGTAACCACACTGGACAATCGCCAGGTAGTTAAAAATGCAAAGACGATCATTCTGGCCGTTAAGCCACAGTTCTATCAGGAAGTGATCGAAGAAGTGCGGGAGGATCTTACTCCAGAGCATATGGTGATCGGTATTGCACCAGGCAAAAGCCTGGACTGGATACAGGAAATGTGTCAGACATCCCTGAAAGTAGTACGCCTTATGCCAAATACCCCGGCTCAGGTAGGTGAGGGCATGACCGGTGTTTGCAGAAATGAACTGGTAACAGATGATGATCTGGAACAGGTATTGAAGATCTCAGACAGCTTTGGCAAAACACAGGTAGTGCCGGAGCGATTGATGGATGCAGTGGGAGCAGTCAGTGGGTGCTCTCCGGCATACGTGTTTATATTTATTGAAGCAATGGCAGATGCAGCAGTGGCGCAGGGGATGCCAAGAAAACAGGCATACCAGTTTGCTGCACAGTCTGTTCTGGGAAGCGCCAAGATGGTACTTGAAACAGGGATGACATCCTGGAGAATTAAAAGATATGGTATGCTCACCGGCAGGAACTACCATTGAGGGTGTTCGTACTTTGGAAAAGGCAGGCTTCAGAAGCGCTGTTTTTGAAGCACTTCAGGCCTGCGCAGATAAAGGCAAAAAGATGTAAAGATGTAAATAAAAAATCAGATAAAATTGCATCTGGACACAGAGCAAACTGTAATCAAGATACAGATAATCGGAGATACTTAAAACTGCTACAACTGGCAATTTCCCTTACTCAAGGTGCTGTTGTGATATTTGGAAGAATTGGTTACTTCTTCACCGAACCATGCTGGAGGCATATAAGATATAGCTTCTTCTTCAGAAGAGAATTCTACCTCTGCAAGGAAAAGCCCCTGATATGGAGCATCAAAGATGTCCAATTCAATGGTTAGGCCGTCCTTTTCCGGAATCACATATCTGGTTTTTGATATGATAACACCATCTGCTTTAGGCTTCAGGTGCTCATAAGCTTCCTGAGTAAGAGGCAGATTGTATTCTTCACGGCACATCAGTCCTTTGGATTTGTAGGTGAGATAATAAGAATCATTGGATCTGCGGATACGGACAACAGGATCTGTACACAGATATCCCTGCTGGATCTTTTTTGAAGGATAAGATACCAGGTTTTGGGGCAGATTTTCCTGAGAAATCAGGAATTTTCGTTCGATTTCCATAATAAAAGCCTCCTTATATAATATGGGAAAAACCAAATACCATGTATAATGTGGGAAAACACCAATCTCATTATACATGGAACAAAGGAGAAATAAAATAGGAAGAAAGAGGAAATAATAATGGCAAAAAATGTATATATTTTTCTGGCAGACGGATTTGAAGATATTGAAGGACTTACTGTAGTAGATCTGATGCGCAGGGCAGGGATCCGGATCACTACCGTTTCAATCATGGGCAAAAAAGAAGTTGTTACTTCTCACCATATTGCTCTTTTGGCAGATTCCTTATTTGATGAAACAGATTTTTCAGATGCAGATATGCTGGTGCTTCCTGGTGGGATGCCGGGGACAAAGTACCTGGGAGAGTATGAGCCGCTTGCAAGACTGTTGACACAATTCGATCAGAAAGGCGGCAAAATCGGAGCTATCTGTGCAGCACCTACTGTGCTGGCTTCCCTGGGACTTCTGGAGGGAAAGAAAGCAACTGCTTATCCATCCTGCATGGACGGATTGAAAGGCGCAGAAAAATCCCTGGAAAAAGTGGTAACAGATGGCAATATTACCACCAGCAGGGGACTGGGTACAGCAGTTGACTTTGCACTATCCCTGATTGAACAGCTTCTTGGAAAAGAAAAAGCAGACGAAATCGCAGAATCAGTAGTATATACCCGGTAAAATGGTTTTTTGCCGGAAAAACCATGTAAAATGGGGGCTTTCCTTTGAAAAAACACTAGCGTTTTTGAAACTCCTGTGCTATACTACTACAATGACTGTAATTGTAAAGAATTGTAGCGTTATTCATGAGCGTTATAAAAATTAAAGGCCAGAAGTCTGAGACAGTGACTGCCTGCATGGATATTTGACAGACCGGATGGCAATGAATTATTTTACCTGAATTTTAAGGAGGAACACGAAAATGAGTTTACAGGTTGAGAAAATGGAAAAAAACATGGCGAAGCTTACGGTTGAAGTTTCTGCTGAGGATTTAGACAAGGCAATGGAAGGTGCTTACAAAAAAGCAAAAAACAGAATTTCCATTCCTGGCTTCCGTAAAGGAAAAGCTCCAAGAAAGATGATCGAGAAGATGTACGGAAAGGGAGTATTCCTGGAGGATGCTGTGAATGCACTGTTACCGGAGCATTATAGCAAAGCTGCTGCAGAGAGCGAACTTGAGATCGTTTCCCAGCCTAAGATCGATGTTGTACAGATGGAGCCTGGAAAAGACTTTATCTTTACAGCAGAAGTAGCTGTTAAGCCGGAAGTTACTCTTGGTGAGTATAAAGGACTGGAAGTTCCAAAGACTGAGATCAATGTAACAGACGAAGAGGTTGATGCTGAAGTTAAGAAAGAGCAGGAGAAGAACTCCAGAACAATCACTGTAGAGGATCGTGCTGCACAGAAGGATGATATTGTAACTATCGACTTTGAAGGATTCACAGACGGAGTTGCATTTGAAGGCGGCAAGGGCAGTGATTATCCGCTGACTATTGGCTCCAACACATTTATTCCGGATTTGAGGATCAGCTGATCGGTGCAAATACAGGCGATCATGTAGAGGTTAAGGTTACATTCCCAGAGGAATATCAGGCAAAAGAGCTTGCAGGCAAAGAAGCTGTATTCCAGTGTGATGTTAAGAAGATCGAAGCAAAAGAACTTCCGGAGCTGGATGATGATTTTGCAAAGGATGTTTCTGAGTTCGATACTCTTGCTGAGTACAAAGAGAATGTTAAGAAGGAACTGACAGAGAAAAAAGAAGCTGAAGCAAAAACTGCAAAAGAGAACGCAGTGATCGACAAAGTGATTGAGAATGCACAGATGGATATTCCAGAGGCAATGATCGATACACAGTGCCGTCAGATGATGGATGACTTCGGAAGAAGAATGCAGTCCCAGGGTCTTTCCATGGAGCAGTACTTCCAGTTCACAGGTCAGAGCATGGACAAGATGATGGAAGATATGAAGCCACAGGCTCTTAAGAGAATCCAGACAAGACTGGTTCTTGAGAAAGTGGTTGAGACAGAGAATATCGAAGCATCTGAGGATGAGATCAATGAAGAGATCAGCAAGATGGCTGAGATGTATAAGATGGAAGCTGACAAAGTCAGAGAACTTCTTGGCGAGCAGGGCCTTGGACAGATGAAGGAAGACCTGGCATACAGAAAGCAGTTACTCTGTTAGCTGATGTTGCAAAAGAAGCATAATTGTAACTATTCAACAGGAAGTATCCTGCGAGGTGTTTTGAAATATATCAGCTGGGAGTCAATCCCCCAGCTGATATAGCCTCCGGCAGGATTGCAGAGGTGCGCAGGAGAAGTATGTCATGCAATTGCATGACGCGCACCTCGCAGCAAGAATGCCGAGGAATTCGAATTTGCCTCGCAACTGTAAGGGTACTGAACAGTTACGCTTAATCAGAGAATAGAAAAGAGGAAATTATGAGTTTAGTGCCATATGTCATTGAACAGACAAGCAGAGGGGAAAGAAGTTACGATATTTATTCAAGACTTTTAAAGGACAGGATCATTTTCCTGGAGAAGAAGTGAATGATGTAAGCGCAAGCCTTGTAGTGGCTGAGCTGCTTTTCCTGGAAGCAGAAGACCCTGGAAAGGATATTCAGCTTTATATTAACAGCCCGGGAGGTTCTGTGACAGCCGGCATGGCTATTTATGATACAATGCAGTATATCAAATGTGATGTATCTACAATATGTCTTGGAATGGCTGCCAGCATGGGAGCATTTCTTCTGGCCGGAGGTACGAAAGGTAAGAGATTTGCCCTTCCAAACTCAACGATCATGATTCATCAGCCCTCAGGCGGTGCCCAGGGACAGGCTACAGAGATCCAGATCGTAGCTGATCATATTGCAAAAACAAAGAGAACCTTGAATGAGATTTCTTGCTGCCAATACCGGACAGCCACTGGAGGTTGTAGAGAAGGACACTGACAGAGAGTACTGATATGTCTGCAGAAGAAGCCAAAGCTTATGGCCTGATCGATGGTGTTGTCATGCATAAGTAACAACATAAACAAAAGAAGACTCAAACAGGAGCTTTCTTTTGTATGTAATGATTAAGAAAAGACTCCTCTGAACATCAGGAGTCTTATCTTGCTTAAAAAGGAAGAGACGCAGAAGCTGTATTTTTTACGGGAAAGCTTCTGCAAAGAAATAGAAAGGAAATGTATTGACCGATGGCAGAGAAGAGGAGAGAGGGAAAAATAAGATGTTCCTTTTGCCGTAAAACGGAGGATCAGGTAAAGAAGCTGATCGCAGGACCGGACGGTGCATATATCTGTGACGAAATGCGTAGGATATCTGTGCAAGAGATCATGGAAGAGGAATTTGGAGGATACGATCAAGAGACTGGGATCTGAGATCAATTTGCTTAAGCCGGAAGAGAATCCATGCCATTCTGGAACGAATTATGTGATCTGGACAGGATGAAGCAAAAAAGGTTCTTTCTGTAGCTGTATATAACCATTATAAAAGAGTGACCGCATCCAGGAATCTGGATGTGGAACTGCAGAAGAGTAATATTCTTATGCTTGGACCGACCGGATCCGGTAAGACACTTCTGGCACAGACATTGGGCAGACGGCTTTTAAACGTACCTTTTGCCATTGCGCAGACGCCACCAACTCTTACAGAAGCCGGATACGTAGGTGAGGATGTGGAGAATATTCTTTTAAAGATCATCCAGGCGGCAGTATTATGATATTGAGAGAGCTCAGTATGGCATTATTTATATTGATGAGATCGATAAGATCACAAGAAAATCAGAGAATGTTTCCATCACCAGAGATGTTTCCGTGGCGAAGGTGTACAGCAGGCTCTTTTGAAAATCCTGGAGGGTACAGTGGCAAGCGTTCCACCCCAGGGGTGGAAGAAAGCATCCTCATCAGGAATTTTTCGGAGATCGATACGCACCAATATCCTTTTCATCTGTGGCGGTGCTTTTGATGGTCTTGAAGCAAGATCATTGAGTCCAGACAGGATACCAAAGCCATTGGTTTTGGTGCAGAGGTTACCTCTAAAGAAGAGAGGAATGTAGGTGATGTGCTTAAGGATGTTATGCCGGAAGATCTGATCAAATATGGCCTATCCTGGAGTTTGTAGGGCGTCTGCCGGTAGTTGTTACTTTGGACAGTTTGGATGAGAAGGCTTTGATCCGTATTCTTCGTGAGCCTAAAAATTCATTGACAAAGCAGTATCACAAATTGTTTGAATTAGATGGTGTGGAACTTGATTTTAAGGAAGAAGCACTTGAAATGATGGCAAGAAGATCCATGGAGCGCCGGACAGGTGCCAGAGGTCTGCGTGCCATTATGGAGAGTACGCTGATGGATCTGATGTATCAGGCTCCTTCAGACGACACTATCCGCAAATGTATTATTACAAAAGAGGTTGTAGAGGGAACCGGCAAACCGGAGATTGTCCGGGGAGAAGCACCGGCGCATCCGGCAGGCCGTAAAAGTCCAAGGATCAAGAAAAGCGGAACACCGGAAACAGCCTGATGAAGGGATAGACAATAGATGAGTGAACCAGTCATTATAATGCCTGCCATTGCACTTAGGGGAACTACTATTCTTCCGGGAATGGTTGTTCATTTTGATATAAGCCGCAAGCGTTCCATAAAGGCGATTGAGGCAGCAATGGTTCAGGACCAGAAGATTTTTCTGGTGACACAGAGAAATTCCAGGCAGGAAACACCATAGTTCCTGGGATTTATATCAGACTGGAACGATTGCCTATGTAAAACAAGTAGTAAAGCTTCCCCAGAATCTTTTAAGGGTTCTGGTAGAAGGAACAGAAAAAGCGGACTTATTGGCACTGGATCAGGAAGAGCCTTATCTTAAGGCTGAGGTTTCCCTGATTCGGCAGGAGGAAGAAGAGCTGCAGGCACCGGTAAAGGCTGCCATGCATCGCAGCATTCATGACCTTTTCCAGCAGTATTGCCAGGACAATGGTAAGATGAGCAAGGAGATGGCAGTACGTATTTTGGATATTGCAGATGTGGAAGAGCTGATCCAGCAGGTTGCTGTGAATCTGCCTCTTACCTATCAGAACAGGCAGAGATTCCTTGAAGCATCAGGCCTTGAGGAGCAGTATGAAGTACTTGGCGCACTTCTCACCAACTGAGATCGATCTGTTGAACATTACCAAAGAACTTCAGCAGAAGCTGAAAGCCAGGGTAGACAAGAATCAGCGAGAGTACATTCTTCGGGAGCAGTTAAAGGTGATCCGGGAAGAACTGGGTGAGAATAATATTCTTGACGATGCTGAAGAATACAGGAAAAGATTAAAAGAACTGCAGGCATCAAAAGAAGTAAAAGAGAAGATAAATAAAGAAATCGACCGTTTCAAAAGTATTAATGGCAACAGTGCAGAAAGCACAGTAGAGCGCAGCTATATAGAAACACTGCTTTCCCTTCCTTGGGATAAGCGGTCGCAGGATTCAGAAGACCTTGAAAAGGCATGGAAGATCCTGCAAAAAGGACATTACGGACTGAAGGAAATAAAAGAGAGGATCATGGAATTCCTTTCTGTAAGAAGCCTGACCCATAAGGGTAAAAGCCCGATCCTGTGTCTGGTAGGACCTCCGGGTACTGGAAAAACCTCCATTGCCAGGTCTGTAGCAGAAGCATTGGATAAAAAATATGTAAGGATCTGCCTGGGCGGCGTGCGTGATGAGGCTGAGATCCGGGACACAGGAAAACCTACGTGGGAGCAATGCCGGGAAGGGTGACTGCAGCTCTTGCGCAGGCAGGTGTAAGCAATCCGCTGATCCTGCTTGATGAGATTGACAAGACCAGCAGTGATTATAAGGGAGATACCTCATCAGCACTTCTTGAGGTTCTTGATCCTGAACAAAACAGCAGGTTTAATGACCATTATGTAGAGATCCCTCAGGATCTTTCAGAGGTTCTTTTTATTGCAACAGCCAATGATCTGCAGGGTATTCCAAGGCCGCTTCTTGACCGTATGGAGATCCTGGATATCTCCGGTTATACTGAAAATGAAAAAGAGCATATTGCCAAAGAGCATCTGATTCCAAAACAGATGGAAATCAATGGCATCAGTAAGGACATGCTTACCATACAGGGAAGTGCTGTCCGTAAGATGATTAATAATTATACAAAAGAAGCAGGTGTACGTTCCCTGGAGCGGTGTATTGGCAGGATCTGCAGAAAGACTGCAAGAGCCATTATGGAACAGGGAAAGGATAAGATACGTGTAACCGGGAAGAATCTTTCAGAGTACCTTGGAAAAGAAAGATATGATTACCTGATGGCAAATAAAAAAGATGAAATTGGTATTGCACGTGGACTGGCATGGACTCAGGTGGGCGGTGACACACTTCAGATCGAAGTAAATGTAATGCCGGGAAAAGGAGAACTTCTTCTTACCGGTCAGCTGGGGGATGTAATGAAAGAGTCTGCACAGGCTGGTATCAGCTATATTCGCTCTGTAGCCGGGAAATATGGGATCCTTCCTGAATTTTTCAGAGAAAATGACATTCATGTACATATTCCGGAGGGCGCTGTACCAAAGGATGGACCTTCAGCCGGTATTACCATGGCCACTGCTATTTTGTCAGCTGTGATCCAGGTTCCTGTACGGGCTGAGGTAGCTATGACAGGAGAGATCACTTTGAGAGGAAGAGTCCTTCCTATCGGAGGTCTGAAAGAAAAGCTTCTGGCAGCAAAATACGCAGGGATCAAAGAAGTCCTGGTTCCTAAGGAAAATAAAAGGGATGTCCAGGAAATGGATAAAGAGATCACGAAAGATCTGAAGATCTGTTATGTGGAAACAATGGGACAGGTTCTGGAGCATGCTCTTTCCTCTGGAAAAAAATAAAGGCTTTGCATAAAAAGGCGGTTCCATGGCAGCAAAGGAGATTATTACATGGTAATTAAAAATGTTTCATTAGATATTGTGTGCGGGATCACCAGTAAACTTCCGGATACAGGAAGACCGGAAGTGGCATTTGCAGGAAAGTCCAATGTAGGAAAGTCATCACTGATCAACAGTCTGGTGAACCGAAAGGCTCTTGCAAGGACAAGTGCGCAGCCAGGAAAGACTCAGACCATTAATTTCTACAATATAAACGAAAGTATTTATCTTGTAGATCTTCCAGGATACGGATATGCGAAGGTTCCTCAATCTGAAAAAGAAAAATGGGGAAAGATGATCGAAAGGTATCTTCATACTTCAAAAGTATTGAAAGCAGTGTTTCTGCTGGTGGATATCCGACATGATCCTTCTGCGAATGATAAGATGATGTATGATTGGGTGGTACATAACGGCTACAATCCTATTATCATTGCAACCAAAATGGACAAATTAAAGCGCAGCCAGATACAGAAAAATCTTAAGGCGATCAAAACCGGGTTGAATCTCCGACCTGGAAGCATTGTGATCCCATTTTCTGCTGAGACAAAGCAAGGAAGAGATGAAATCTGGGCATTGATCGATGAATTGACCGGACAGATACCGGCAGTTACTGAGCAGACCAACTTACAGGAGAAATAATATGGGAATAATTAAGGCGTTCAAGCTGGGATTTGACTATTTTAAGTACGACGAAGACGGCAATGTGCAGGAAATGCAGAGAGCTGTCGATGATATAAACCTGGACATTGAAGCCGGGAGTTTTGTGGCAATCCTGGGACATAACGGCTCCGGGAAGTCCACACTGGCAAAGCAATTAAATGCACTGCTCCTTCCTTCCGAGGGGACGATCTGGGTGGATGATATGGATACATCCAAGGAGCAGGAATTATGGAAGATCCGCCAGAAAGCAGGAATGGTTTTTCAGAATCCGGATAATCAGATCATTGGAACGGTTGTTGAGGAGGATGTAGGCTTTGGCCCTGAGAATATGGGTGTGCCTACAGAGGATATTTGGAAACGTGTGGGTGACAGTCTGAGAAAAACAGGGATGACAGCATACCGCCACCATTCACCTAATAAACTTTCCGGAGGACAGAAGCAGAGAGTTGCCATTGCAGGTGTAATGGCCATGCGGCCACAGTGCATTGTTCTGGATGAGCCCACAGCTATGCTGGACCCGAATGGCAGGCATGAGGTTCTGGAAGCAGTTTCCGAACTGAATAAGAAAGAAAATGTGACAGTGATCCTGATCACTCACTATATGGAAGAAGTAATCCATGCGGACAAGGTTTATGTAATGGACAGCGGTAAGATCGTTATGCAGGGGACTCCAAGGGAGATCTTTTCACAGGTGGAAAGACTGAAGGAATACAGGCTGGATGTTCCCCAGGTAACTTTGCTGGCTCATGAACTTCATGAGGCTGGTGTGGATATCCCAGAGGGAATACTGACAACAGAGGAATTGGTGAGTGCATTATGTCAATAGAACTTAAGAATGTTACCTATACGTACAGTCCGGAAACGGCTTATGAAATACATGCATTAAAAAATATTAACCTTGTGATCCCAGATGGACAGTTTATGGGGATCATTGGCCATACAGGCAGTGGAAAGTCTACATTGATCCAGCATTTTAATGCGCTGATCCGTCCTACCTCAGGCACGATCCTTTATAATGGAGAGGACATATGGGAAGAAAAATATGACCGCAGAAAGCTGCGAAGTGAGGTTGGGCTGGTATTCCAGTACCCTGAGCATCAGCTTTTTGAAAGTGATGTTTTATCCGATGTATGCTTTGGACCTATGAACCAGGGACTGAGCCGTGAGGAGGCTGAGAAAGAGGCCAAAAAGGCTCTTACCCATGTTGGATTTAAAGAAGAGAATTTCAGTAAATCACCCTTTGAATTATCCGGAGGACAGAAAAAAAGAGTTGCCATTGCAGGCGTGCTGGCAATGAATCCAAAGATCCTGATTCTTGATGAGCCTACTGCAGGACTGGATCCTAAAGGCCGTGATGATATCCTGGATCAGATCCAGCTTCTTCATAAAATGCGCGGCATTACCATTGTTCTTGTATCTCACAGTATGGAAGATATTGCCAAGTATGTGGAACGGCTGGTGGTTATGAATCATGGAGAAGCAGTATTTGATGATACACCAAGAAAGGTGTTTTCCCACTATCAGGAACTGGAAAAAATGGGTCTGGCAGCTCCGCAGATCACATATATTATGCATGCCCTGAAGGAAAAAGGGATGGATGTGGATGTAAATGCCATCACTGTGGAAGAAGCGAAAGACAGCATCCTGAAAGCACTGAAGAAGGGAGGAAAGGCAGATGATTAGAGATATTACCATTGGCCAGTATTATCCTGCCGATTCCCTGATCCATAAGCTGGATCCAAGAACCAAGCTTTTGGGTACATTAATGTTTATCGTGTCTGTGTTTGTTTTTCATACATTTTGGGGGTATCTGGTTGCTACAGTATTTCTTGGCAGTGTGATCCTGATTTCCAAGGTACCTGTTAAATTCATTTTTAAAGGTCTGAAAGCGATTTTTGTGCTTTTGCTGTTTACTATTGTTTTTAATATTATCCTTACCCCAGGAGAAGTGTTATGGCGTTGGGGATTTATTAAGGTGACAAAAGAAGGTCTGGTGCTGGCAGGGAGAATGGCTATACGTCTGATCTATCTGGTGATCGGATCTTCCATTATGACTCTTACTACAACGCCTAATCAGCTTACCGATGGTTTAGAACGTCAGCTTCGTCCTTTGAATAAGATCCATGTTCCGGTTCACGAGATTGCAATGATGATGTCCATTGCACTGCGCTTTATTCCTATTTTGCTGGAAGAGACAGATAAGATCATGAAAGCGCAGATCGCAAGAGGTGCAGATTTTGAAAATGGAAATCTGATACAGAAAGCAAAGAATATGGTTCCGCTGCTTGTTCCGCTGTTTATTTCGGCTTTTCGTCGTGCCAATGATCTGGCAATGGCCATGGAAGCAAGGTGTTATCATGGCGGAGATGACAGGACACAGATGAAGCCTTTGAAATATGCAGGCAGGGATTATGCAGCCTATGGGATTCTGACCGGATATCTGGCAATTGCGATCCTGTTTCGTGTAGTGGGGATATAATATGAAAAGAATCGGACTTGTAGTAGCTTATGACGGAACCAATTACAGTGGATGGCAGGTGCAGCCAAATGGGATCACAGTACAAAGTGTTTTGAATGAAACCTTATCCCAGCTTCTGGGAGAACAGATCGAGACCATTGGAGCCAGCCGCACAGATGCAGGGGTGCATGCAATGGGAAATGTGGCTGTGTTTGATACTAAAACACGGATTCCCAGGTGAAGAAGATCTCTTATGCATTGAATCAGAGGCTGCCGGAGGATATCCGTATCCAGCTTTCCGAGGAAGTGGATCCGGATTTTCATCCCAGGTATTGTGACAGCGAAAAGACTTATCAGTACCGGATCCTTAATCGCAAATTTCCTGTGCCTACAGAACGGCTGTATTCATATTTTTATCACTACAAGCTGGATGTGGATAAGATGAGAGAAGCTACTTCTTTTCTCATTGGACGTCATGATTTTGCCAGCTTTTGCGGGGCGAAGGCCCAGGTAAAGACAACCATTCGTACAATCACAGGAATGGACGTATGGCGAGATGGAGATGTGGTGACGATCCAGGTAACCGGAACCGGATTTCTGTACAAGATGAAGGATCATTTCCGGTACATTGATCGAGATCGGCAATGGTCAGTACCCGCCAGAGAAGATCAAGGATATCCTGGATGCCTGTGACAGGGAGGCAGCAGGGCCTACCGCACCTGCAAAAGGCTTGACCCTTATGGGAATCCAGTTTTTTGATTGATTTTTGCTTATATTTTATGCATATTTTTGTATTCATAAGGCGAAAAAGTAGTTGACATACTGATGCCAATATAATATAATTACTCAATGTGACGTAGTGCGCTTGAACAGACTTAAGCCAATAGCCCCGGCGACAGTATTTATCAGCGGTTTCGGACATTTCCGCAGTTTTTTGCATGTACGTTCAGGATTATAAATATTTGCGGGATACCGCAGTTTGACAAACAATCGTTGATAAATAGCAGGAGGTAAAACCATGCAGACTTATATGGCTAATCCAGATAAAATCGAAAGAAAATGGTATGTAGTTGACGCTGCTGGATGCACCCTTGGCCGTTTGGCTTCCGGTGTTGCAAGCGTTTTAAGAGGAAAGAATAAACCACAGTTTACA